>JAIDTL010000006.1 GCA_029060725.1 Muribaculaceae bacterium
TTCTTTTGATTCATTTTCCAATTTTACTTTCCATTCACCTGCAAGATCAATCTGCGAGCCGGCGGCAGCAAAAGCAATACTCGGCAGTATAGTTGAAGCAAACAACAAGAATATTCTATTAATCTTCACAATCATATTTCTTTAAACAGAGATTTAAGTATCGAGATGGCATATAGATGGCATTTTTTTCCACACCATTTCGGTCCCTCAATCAAGACCGCTCCCATGCCTCTGAGTTTTTCAAATAGTAATTGGTCGGCTATTCTCGGTTTATATTCATGCTTAGTCATTTAGTATATATATGATTTTAGCGCAAAGATAATAAAAATAATTGAATGTAGGAAATATAGACGTTCGATTGTAGGATTTGTAGACATTCCATTGTAGGATTTATAGACATTCCATTGTAGTATTTGTAGACATTCTATTGTATGATTTGTAGACATTCTATTGTAGGATTTGTAGACTTCTATAAAGACTAACTGAATTATGAGATTTTATGGATTATAAATCATTCAACATAGAATCACATTCCAGCCCCAGACTGTCTCTGTAATGAATAATAAGTCTTGCCGATGGTCCCGCCTATTGGAAAACGGGAAGGTCTATTTGGGAATAACGGACCATCTCCATTATTAAAAAGAGCAAAATTCTCTGGATGAAATTTAGCAAATGGCATCTCGAGCTGATGTAGAGGTTCCAAATTATTGGGATAAGGGACGGGGATGATGATTGCTACGTAATTTTGCGGCATCCAAATGATGCATCACATGCATCAGTGGAAAAAAGCGATTTAAACATACAATCATCAAAACCAAGACAAATGAAATCCAAATCATTTCTTTTCATCGGCTCATGGATAAAGCCGTTGGAACCACTTCCATTAGAACAGCGATGGAACGTACTGGAAGCAATCGTAGAATATGCAACGACGGGCTGTCTTACCAAAACACTCTCTCCAGTGGAGACAATTGCATTCGGATTCATACGCAATGAGATAGACCGTATGGCAAGCCACCGTAATGAACTGCGCGACAAGCGAAGGGCAGCCGCCAATTCACGATGGGAAAAAGACCAGACATCACAGCCTTCAAACGACACCATCGTAAACGTTGTAGCATCGAATGCTTGCGAAGCTTCGGAATGCAAATGTATGCATACGGATGCACCCTATGATATAGTATCAGAATCAGTATCAGAATCAGTATCAGAAAATCAGTCGAAGACGATGCGCACGCATGCGAAGAGGGAATCCACCGTCCAATCACAATATGATGACGCACAGCTTCTAAACCGGTTTTTCGATGATAAAAACTACCGGAAGATCGAAGCTCTCGCCATGAAGCACCATGTAGAAATCCCTGTTCTCAAAACGATGGCAGAAGAAATCACAATGCAATGGGCACTCACCGAAAAAACGCATTCCAATTATCAAGATGCGGCGTCACACCTCATATTCGCACTTGCCGACAGGATAGCCCGAGAACGTAAAGCTCGACTTCAGACCATCGCTGAAGGAGGAGTGCCGGACTCCGCTCCAAAGGGAATTCTCGGCATCGGTGAATACATTGATGAAAAGGGACATCGCACCTACAACGGCATCGATATAATTCCCAACGACGCACCTCCCCGTCCCGGAAAGGCATTCTACTGGAACATCGCCACAAACTCCTGGGATGACATTCAATAAAAATCATATAAACTCACGCCATGATTGATTTCGAATCTCTTGGAATACACATTCCATATAATCCCACAGCCGACGGCAACATTAAGACATTCTGCCCCAAATGCCACTCCAAGCGCCATGATCGCCACGACAGATCACTCTCAGTCAATCTCCGGACAGGCCTCTTCAATTGCCATTATTGCGGCTACAAGGGAAGTGCCGACAGTAGCGCTCCGACTCTTAAGCTGACCAAAGCAGCCACAATCGGGTCGCCGCGTCCGGCAAGCGTAAAGGCTATCGAAAAGACCTACACACAACCATCCTCTACCAACTGCCTCAAACCCGTATCGGCTACTCTCGGATGGTTTGCCTCTCGCGGCATATCCCTAAACACACTCAAGACATTGAGAGTATCGGAAAGCATCGAACGTATGCCACGGAAAGCCACGCCTGTACCCACCGTCAACTTCAACTATTTCCTTGCCGACAGGCTCGTCAACATCAAGTTCCGGACACCCGACAAATCTTTCAAGATGACGCCCGGCGCAAGGCTCATTCCATTCAACATAGATGCGATCCGCAACACTGCGGATTGCATCATCACGGAAGGAGAGATGGATGCTCTGACGTTTGCCGAATGCGGACGTATTGATGTGATCAGCGTTCCGGCAGGTGCCAACTCCAACCTTGAATGGCTTGACGACTTCATAGAGGAATACTTTGACCTCAAGAACCAGATCTATATCGCCGTCGACACCGACGAGAAAGGGATAAGGCTTCGCGAGGAACTTGTAAGGAGGTTTGGAGCCGAGAGATGCAGGATCGTTGAGTTTGGACAGGACTGCAAGGATGCCAACGAGCTTCTCATGAAAGAAGGTAAGGAAGGAGTAATCCGTGCTCTGGAACAGGCCTCAGAATTTCGCCCCGAAGGAGTAGTAAGACTTGCGGATGTAGAAGATTCGCTTGACGCGCTTTTTCACGATGGGCTTCAGCGAGGTGCCATAACCGGACACGAAAATCTTGACCGACTGATATCTTTCGAAACAAAGAGACTCTGCATCGTCACAGGTATTCCGGGAAATGGGAAGTCGGAATTTATAGACGAGATTGCTGTCAGACTCAACACTCGCTACGGATGGAAATTCGCGTATTTCAGTCCGGAGAATTTCCCGCTGTGCTATCATGTCTCAAAACTGACATCCAAACTGACGGGAAAACAGTTCGATCGGAAAACCCTTTCATTAGGAGAATATGAGGAAGCCAAACGCTACATCAACCGCAATTTTTTCTTTATCAATCCTGAAAACTATCGCATTGGGACAATCCTTAAGAAAGCAGAATATCTCGTGAAGCGAAACGGAATAAAGGCGCTTGTCATCGATCCCTACAATAGGATTGAGCCTGAAGATGACGGCAGTAGGAGCGAGACCCTACAGATAAGCAGCCTTCTCGACAGATTGACAAAATTCGCACAAAACCATGATCTGCTTGTCATACTGATGGCGCACCCCACTAAACTCCACAAGAACAAGGACGGAATAATTGATCCTCCATCCCTCTATGACATTAGTGGTTCTGCACACTTCTTCAACAAAGCGGACTATGGAATTGTGGTGCACCGCAACCGTCAGTTGCGCAACGTCCAGATAAAGATTGAGAAGGTAAAGTTCAGGCATCTGGGAGAGGTTGGAAAAGCTGTATTCTCCTATAATCCTGTCAATGGACGCTATCAGGTCTGGCAGCCTGACAATACACCGGACTGGGACGACTCCAACTATCTGGCATCCATTCGAAAAGACAAGGAACTTCAGTCCGTATCGCAATCCGTCCTGTTCAAGGATTTCCTCGCCTCACCCCTATCACGTCTTCCCGGCTTTACCGGCCTTCCGGATTGACCAATCTAACCGCTTAATTTGCAAGTATGGGAATTTTTCATTAGTTTTGCATAGAAAATCCCAACTTTAACAACGTATTAATATGACATCACAGGCTCCCGGGCTATTCGCGCAGCCGCTTGGACGATCCAGCCGAGACTATACAAAGGAAAAATCATGGGGAAAGAACATTTTCAATAGTTCTTTTCCCGTGTCATTGTCCGCATATATGTATAGTAAGGATATAAATCCAGTCTATCTTAAGGTCGAAGGTAATGAAATAATCCATGATGAGATATCTGTCAGATCATTATTCCAGATAAATCCATTGTCGGAAAATGTATATTTCAACTATGAAGCTGGGCTCTCTGCTTTTGACAAATATTATGTAGGAAGCAGGGAAAAGATCGATCTCGTGGTTATAGACAAAAAAAACGACCAAAACCTAATCGGCTTAGAAATAAAGCTCACTGCACTTCCTGACTCTACAACGAAAAAACTGAAAGAAGATCGTTACGGATGCGAGTTAGTGATGCGTCCACCTACGATATGCTTTCTTGCATGTACAATATGCCACAGCTTTCAAGGGAAAGAAGGAAGACAGGCCTTAAAAGACCTTCTTGGCGATCTTCCCCAGATAAACCATTGGGAAGAAATCGAATCTGTGCTTCCTTATTATGAGGAAATACAAGGCGCTATCAATCGAGTCTCAGAGTTCATTCAAGACAGGCAGGTGCCTTTGGTTGTTCAACCTATATGGAAGACTTATGGAGGGAAATCCATTCTTTCTGATGATTGCCTAGATATATTTGCATGGTCTAATCTCGCCATTTTGAGATTATGTGTACTGCAAGGTGCAGAAAAGAATAAAATCACCCGCTTCATGCGAACTATCATTTGGATCTATCGCATGCTGTTTGAATATAGTGTATACGGACAGTTTGACTATAAGCGCATTGTTAGACTACACTCGTACAATATAGCAAACGACAAGGCTTTTGCGGCAAGCGGCCTTCAGACATGGCCGGTCATGAAATCCCCTGAACTTGAAAAGCCTCGTATCAGTAAGTGGGATATAAAGAATATCATTTTAGGCGGTGGCCAGGATTTACTGAGTCCCGAGCGTAGGTTTGATGCCGTAATAGTAAACAGCCCTGATTTATTTGAATGATTATGAATGCCATTGATTTATTTTCAGGTTGCGGAGGATTAAGCCTTGGATTTGAAAAAGGTGGAATACATGTGATGGCCGCTTACGACAACTGGGATGCAGCCATAAAGGTATACGAACGAAATTTCGTCCACCCTATTTATAAAGCGGATCTTTCAGAAATAGAAACTTGCACCAAACATATTTCCGATTATCATCCAGATATGATCATCGGAGGTCCTCCATGTCAGGACTTTAGCAGTGCAGGCCTCAGAAACGAAGATAATGGCAGAGGAGACCTTACAGTATCCTACGCCACGATAATAGCAACGCTTAGACCGCAATGGTTTGTAATGGAAAACGTTGCCACTATCACCAAGACCAATAAACTGGTGCAGGCAAGATCCATATTCAAGGAAGCAGGCTATGGTCTTACTCAAGTGATTCTCAACGCTGCCTTGTGCGGAGTGCCACAGAAAAGAAAACGTTTTTTCCTTATAGGACATTTGGGAAGTGAAGATGAGTTTATGACATCATTCATTACAGCAAGGGTTGCGAAGAAGGAAATGACAGTCAAAGAATATTTTGGCGACAAGATTGATGTGGAATTCTACTATCGTCATCCACGCAGTTATGCAAGAAGAGGGATTTTCAGTGTCAACGAGCCAAGTCCAACAATCAGAGGAGTGAATCGACCCATACCAAAAGGATATAAGATTCACCCCAATGATCCGGTAAATGGGCTTGTGGGAATCCGTCCTCTTACATTTAAGGAACGCAGCATGATACAGACATTTCCCGAAGATTTCGTGTTTCTTGGGTCAAAAAGCGAGATTGAACAGATGGTAGGCAATGCAGTCCCGGTCAATCTCGGATCATTTGTAGCCAAGTGTATCCTTGAATTTTCGGCTTTACATGAAATGGAAACAACCAATCAAAACAGAGAATTCCCCAAAATCAATATGGGACCGGTCATTCCATATAGTTATGAACCTGACTGCATTGAAGGAAGACTGATATCTGAGCCGGAATAATCAGAACTTTATAATTTATTTCTTTACCAGAATTTTCTTTCCGTTACAAATATAGATGCCTGGGCAGGGATTGGTCACACGGCGGCCGGTAAGGTCATAAATGACACCTTCTTCATGCAAAGCATTTTCAGAGCTAATCTCTTCAATTCCATCGGCATCGCCGTTAGCAACTCCGGATGCTGTCCAAATTTCTTCATCACTCTCGTAGTCTGAGCCGAGATAATATCCTGTATGAGTGGGCTGATTATATCCGATATTTTGGTTCAATGCGCTCATCTCATACACATGGTCAGTCATCAGCCAAGGTATACGGTGGTCGGTAGGAATCCATGTAGAGAATATCCTCAGTTCCTGAGTCTTGTCGTATGTCGGGAAGATTAGTTCCTCACGCCAGTCGCCAAGGATATCGCCATAGAAACATGGATTCTCTTTGGTCCCATTGATGTGAGTGACATCGTAGCGATAGATAGTAAATACACGTCCTTTCTGACGGCTGTCAATCTTTGTTCCCGTAAAAATCTGTCTATTGAGCGAACCGTCAAACCATATTGCAAAGTTGGTCGATCCCGGATAATCGGCACGGGCGCCCGGAAGCTCATTGCCATTGATGTCATGAACGGTGCTCTTGTACCACCACATTTCGCACCCGGGAGATGAAGGATCAATGTCGGCTATCAAAGCTCTGCCCATATCTCCATCAACTGCACTCTTGTGATCCCAAATAATAGAACCATCGGCAGCATCTCTAAGCGCGACCTCTGTCTTACCGGTCTCAAAGCAAGAATATATCTGAAGACCCGGACGAGAGGGATCAAACTTACCAAGATGAAGGGCATCTCCATGCCCGAGACAAGACGAATATAATCCTACCCCATCATGGTCGACAGTCATTGCGCCATATACAACCTCATCGAAGCCGTCGCCGTCAACGTCTCCAACACTTAGAGAGTGATTTCCCTGGGCTGCATATTTGCTATAAGCCAGACCATCCTTACCTTTCAATTTGTCGTCAGTATTGAAATGCCAACGGCGTGTCAATTTACCGTCGCGATAATCCCAAGCATCAATTACAGACTTGGCATACACGCCACGCCCAAGAATCACTGAGGGGAGTTGACCGTCGAAATTCCCGACACCTACTCGAAAACTGCTGGCGCGTTTGAAATAGTTGTCGCCCCAATCCTCGCTTTTGCCACGCTTGATGAAGTCAGCGCGAGCGAGTTCCTTACCGCTTTCTCCGTCGACGATAGAGAAGAATTCAGGACCAGCCCCTATGTAGTTGCCTCCTCCACGATAATCCGTCTTGCCATCGCCGTCAGTGTCGCCAATCTCCATACCGTCGCCGAAGACTGTCCCTTCACCGGTCTTGATTGCCATCTCTGCGCGTCCGTCTCCGTCAAAGTCAGCAATGGCGAATGAGCTGCTGTTGCCAAGCAAGATATTGGGTCCGGAGCAGACCCTCCATAGCATCGTGCCGTCAAGTTTATATGCTTCATATAGGAGAGTGTGGCGTACTTCCGAAGGAGACTGTCCCCCACCTGTTCCATCATTTTCACCATGTGCCAAAAGACGCTTAACTACCATCTCCATCTGTCCGTCACCATCGAGATCACCAACACTGACATCGTTTGCCTGATACTCCATCCCTTCAATTGAGCATACACTTGAAGTCTCGGTCAATGGAATAGATATATATGGAAGTTTACTTGTCCGCTGCTTGCTGGGAAGTACATATAGACCGATTGTCTCATCACTACCGGCATAAGTGAGACGGTAAGTGGCATCTCCACCGCCACGACCGCTAAACGAGAGAGTTAGATCTTGGAAATTAGTTCCGTAAATTGGTTCTTTATTAAGTTTTTCTTCCTTTCCTCCTGTCATTTTACGATAAAGGTCGAAAGCAGTGTCAGAAGAATCGCCCGGCAGCATTCGCCAAGAGACGAGCATTTTGTCGAGTGTCTCATTGTAATAGGTAGCATTAGATGTCCCACATACCGCCCCCCAAAGAGCTCTGTCATTGACATTAATATCCTGCGCCATCAATAATGATGTCGAGAAAGACGCTATAGCAAAACTAAGTATTATTTTCTTCATTTGATTGATGATATAGGTTAGATTTTGCAAAGTTAAAAATAATTAATCGAATCAGCAAATTTTAGAAAGTAATTATGCAAATAATTTTATACAGTCCATAATTTTATGTAACTTTGCAATCAAAAGTATTATATATATTACGATATGAAGAAATCAGGATTATCAATAATTAAATTGCTATTATTTAGCATGATTTTAGCTGCAGCAGAAGTATCTGCAAGTCAAACCAATGGCAATATCATAAGCACCAATTATCATACAGCATGGGTGGATTTAGATGCCAAGGACTACGTAATGACCGCTGTCAAGGAGAAAGATTTAAGCAAATACCATATCATAAAAATCCAAAATCAAAATGATTTTGACAATCTTAAATCTACGATAAAACAAAATATTGATGAAGGCCATCATGACATTTTGATTGACTTTAAGCGTGCCAAGTATGAGTATTCTGAGAATCATATTAATTTGTCGATATCAAATCCTGATGTAAATATAATTTTTGATGGGAATGGCAGTGAACTAACCGGAAAGGCAATTCAAAACAACGATAAAAAGAATCCGGCTTACGCATACTCCCAAAATGGGACTCCAATAGATTTTTGGTCTGAAACGATTGAATTAGACGAAGCTGTGTCTGCTACTGACAAACCCAACATCTACAAGATCAAAATGCCAAAGATTCAAGCGAATGTCGGAGATTTCATAAAAATCTCTGAATGGTATCTTAGTTCTGTATATGAGATAACCGAAATAAAAGATGGTTACTTATATTTTTCTGCCGATTACCCATACGAGGTGAATGTCAAAGGCAGGGACGTCAATTCTGATTTGGATTATGGCAAAGTGTTCCCCCGTTGTAGAATTTACCACAGCATCTCAGACAATACAATTTCAGAACACCATCCGATATGCTTTTTAAACCTGAGCAACACTAAGATCAATTCATTGAAACTGTCTGATTTTTCTTTTTCATGCTCCCCTGTAAGCAAATACGGCATTCTCATTTTCTACAATTTAGACACCCAACATACTATTATTAAAGATTGTCGGTTTTCAGATTGCAAAAGTCTCTGCATTCAATTAAACAATACTAAAAATGTAACTATTGAAGAATGTAGCTTCATAGACAATTTCAATGAATGCATCAAGGCAAATGACGGATGCTATAGGACTTATATCGTAAACAATTATTTTAAAAACAACGGCAAGGAATGGAATAATTATTTCGACATTACCGTTTCAGGAGAAAAGTTCCTAATAGCCCATAATGTCATTGTCAATTTTTCATACGGAGGCATCAGAGTTGGGAATTGGTGGGGAAGCAACAAAGGAGGAAGAGTAGAAGGAATTGTAGAATACAATGAATTGTATTACACTCCGGATTACTATGCTTCTTACAAGCAACACACATTAATGGATTCCGGAGCAATCTATGTGGCTACAGTCAATGATGATGTCCATGTAAGATATAATCGAATTTATGATATAGCCGGAGTGAAAGACAATCGAGGAATCTTTTGCGACGACGGGACTTGCAATACGAAGATATACGGCAACATCGTCACCGGCATCAAAAATAGTTACAGCATCGATCTGAGGCACACTCCTGATGTAGAGAAAGACGAAAGATATAAATTTGGGAAAGTAAACGTCGGAGACCTCATGATGTATAACATTGTGGATGGGGACATTCGATTTGAAGGAAGAGAGAAAGAAAATGAGTGTGTCAAAGGCATGAACTATCTGCTGCATAAAGATGGACATCAGACCCCGAAA
Source organism: Muribaculaceae bacterium (assembly GCA_029060725.1). Taxonomy (GTDB): domain Bacteria; phylum Bacteroidota; class Bacteroidia; order Bacteroidales; family Muribaculaceae; genus Lepagella. Next base: position 9,601 of record JAIDTL010000006.1, read on the forward strand.
GAACATCTTAAAAACATTGATGATCCGGAGCGCGACGCCATTCTCAATCAGAAAGGAGAGAAAAATGGTAGAATCACACTATCCAAGGGCGACAAAAATAAATTGAAAAAGAATCCGATTTATGAAAAAATCAAAAATTGGATAAAATGATATAGTATACAATATACATAGAGAAAAAGACGTTTACAAAAGGAAGAGTGATTTCTTCTGATTTAATGAAGGACATTTAAAACTGTATTTATTTACACGTTTTTAAAATGCAAAATTTCCTAATGTCAGTATTTTTTACTAATTTTGCAGTCCGAACATAAAAATCAATTGTGCCCATATCAAAATCCACATGTATGGGAAGAAGAAATATATCTATGCAGCAGATGTATTTTCACCATCAATAGAAATCCAAATATTTAATTACCAACACAATCACATTAGGCATACCCTATAAAATGTCGAATATCTACAAGTATTCGAAGAGAATGTTGTGTGCCTAAGCATACATATTGATGAACACTAACAATAGAAGATTAATCAAGAATACGGGGCTACTATATTTCCGACTGATTTTCTTGACATTCATCAACTTGTATGCTGTAAGGGTAACTCTTGAGGCACTTGGAAAAATAGACTATGGTGTATTCAGCGTCATTGCCAGTGTGGTATTGTCCATGTCTATACTCACGGGAGCCTTAACTTCAGCAAGTCAGCGCTATCTATCCTATCATCTTGGGAAGAATGACTATGAAAAATATAGTCACACCTTCACGCTTTTGCTACTGACCTTCGTCATTTTGGCAGGAACACTAATAGTGATAGGAGAAGGTTTAGGGTATTTCTTCATTGAGAAATGGCTCGACATTCCTACCGACCGCATCCAGGCAGCATATTGGGTATTTCAGACCGTATTGGCCACCTTCGCATTCAGTCTTGTCACGATTCCCTACACCTCATCGATAGTAGCCAATGAGCGCATGGATGCCTTTGCCATATTCAGTATTGTAGAGGGGGTATTAAAATTGGCAATAGCTTTGATCCTCATCCACTACGGAGGCGACAGGTTAATTCTTTATGGAGTCCTTACAGCAGTGATAAGCATTGTCGTGTTTTTGATGTCAATGCAATACTGCCATTCAAAATTCAAATATTGTAGATACATCTGGAAATGGAATGGCGACACATTCAAAGGGCTTATGGGATATACGGGGTGGAATCTCTTCGGATCCCTTTCCGGAATGCTCGACAATCAAGGTCAGAACATTTTGCTAAATATTTATTTCGGTCCCATCATTAACACTGCAAAAGCAATTGCTGACAGGATCCAAAATGTCGTCAGCGGCTTTTCAGCCAATATTTATATGGCTGCAAGTCCGCAAATTATAAAATCATACGCTGCCGAAGAATATGATAGAGCATTAAGCCTGGTGATGAAGACTTCAAAAATGTCATTTCTCTTATTATTTGTATTGTCATTTCCATTAATATGCAATATGGACGGCCTTCTAAGTATTTGGCTTGGAGCAGATGCCAATACACCGGACATGACAGTGTTTTCTCAACTGATACTTGTCTATTGCCTTGTGATATCATTGGAACCTCCGATAAGCAGGATTATCCAGGCCACCGGCGACATCAAGAGATATCAGCTCTCTGTAGGCGCGATTACTCTGACTTATATTCCTATAGCGGTTCTTGCTTTTGAATTGGGCGGAAGTGCGATACTTTCTATAGTGATTCTGATCGCAGTGATGGCAATCGCTCATATTTTGAGAATTTTTGTCGCTAAGAGACAGGTGAATCTCAGACCGTGGGAATACTGCAAAGAAGTGGCAATTCCCATCCTAAAGGTCTCCATCATAGGAGGGGCCGCTTTTATGCTGTCGCCATTGTGCTCTACATCATCTGATTCATTTGCACTTATTTTGCTACGTACGGCAACAGCTACATTTTGTGGGCTTTTTATAGCAGTGATTCTCGGGCTGAATCAGGAAGATCGCCAATTTATTTTAGGTCTGATCAAAGATAAACTCCATAAGACGCGTATTTGACTATGTGGACAATCTTCAAAATTGTAAATCTTTGGTGGTTGCTGACATCCACTTTCGCATGGCCGATGCTCGACTTGCCGCCAATGTTGCTTTATGTTGCTGCAAATGCCGGCATGCTGTTACCAATGTCTTTTCTGCCTATCAGATTCAATATAGACGCTAAGACAGGGTGGATACTTCTTGCCATAGTCGGATTGACCATGTGGTCAACATGGATCGATGGTTGGTCAAACGGGATGATGACCGCATTACAATGTCTCCCTGTCTTATATCTTATGCAACTACCATTTGAATATTTGACCGATCTTCTGAAGTTCACCACGAAATGGTATGCAATTCTACTCATTCCGGGATTCATAATATATCTCCTTACGCTGATCATACCTCTACCCTCAATGGGAATGTTTGACCATGAAGGATATCCCCCATTCAAAAATTACATCTTCTTTATAAAAAATACACTCGATGAATTCCGATTTGCCAGATTCAATGCATTCTTTCTTGAGCCTGGTCACCTTGCCATTGTCAGCTGTTTTCTGATGATGGCCAACCGATTTAACTTCAAAAAATGTCCCTGGCTCTTCATCTTGGGGGTAAGTATCGTTTTCTCCCTCTCACTTGCAGGCTATATATTGACACTCGTCGGATTTTTAATGATTAAGGTCAATAGCATTCCAAAAGCTTTAATCACATTGGGGGCAGTTGGGGCAATCGTAGGAGGCTCCATCGCATGGAATGGAGGAGATAACACACTCAATGAGATGATAATAAGCCGAATGGAATATGACAAGACTGATGGCATCAAAGGCAATAACAGATTTTTCAATAACACAGACTACGCATTTAAGCGTTCAATTGGCACGAAATTTTTCTGGACCGGAGTCAAAGAGCATTCCAACATGACGCTGATCAGCGGAGCCGGTTACAAAATATATATTCTTTACTTTGGAATGATCGGCACTATCTTGGTCATCATCTTTTATCTAAGTTTGATTCCGCCACATCCTGCTTATCGCTTCACTATCAGTTTCTTTATTCTTATAGCTCTTTGCTTTATGCAAAGGGCGTATCCATTCTGGTACTCCTGGTTGTTTCCATACGTAGTAGGCATGTACATAGCAAGAGATGAGAAACTCCGTCAGAATCTACCGGAAAATAAAACTTATTAGGAATACACTCTTACGAAATGAAACCGACTATAATCGCATTCTATCTTCCTCAATTCCATACTTTTAAAGAAAATGATGAATGGTGGGGGAAAGGATTCACGGAGTGGACCAACGTGGGAAAGGCCAAAGCATATTTTAAGGGGCATGACCAGCCAAGAGTACCGACTGAATTGGGATACTACAATCTGAAGGATCCCGAGGTGCGGGTAGCACAGGCTGAGATGGCAAAGGAAGCTGGAGTGTCCGGTTTCATGTATTGGCACTATTGGTTTGCAGGGAAACGTCTCATGGGCGACATTTTTGATGAAGTGCTTGAAAGCGACGCGCCCGATTTTCCATTTTGCTTAGGATGGGCCAACCACTCTTGGTATGCCAAGAAATGGAACCACGACGGATCTTCAAACAATAAGATTCTAATCGAGCAGACATATCCCGGGGAGGAAGACATACTCCATCATTTCGAATATCTAAAAAAAGCATTCAGAGATAAAAGATACATGAAGGTCGGGAATCGTCCGATATTTCTCATCTATGATCCTGAAGCACTTCCTCAAGAATACTTCGAGCGTTTCCAAAGTCTTGCCAAGGAAGAGGGATATGACGGCATTTTTATGGTCTGCAACCTTGGAAAGCCGGAAATGGACAAAGATAAATTCATTGCCATGGGCTACGACATGGTCATGTATCCAAGAATTGACAAAGAAATGAGTCAGACTCTTCAAAAGATGGGGATTCTGGGCAAGGTAGTCAAACATGCCCGTAAGTATATTCATGGATTTACCCATAATCTTCCGCCGTATGCGAAGGATTACAGAGAGTTGTATCCATTTCTTGTCACAGAAAAAGAATATTCCGACGATGTCGCCCCTGTATTGCTGCCACAATGGGATCATTCGCCAAGATCGGGAAGAAACGGCATAATCTTGTATAACTCAACACCGGAATATTTCAAAAGACACGCATTGCAAGCATTAGCTGCAGTGAAAGACAAGCCTGAGGATAGACAGATATTATTCCTGAAATCATGGAATGAATGGGGAGAAGGCAACTATATGGAGCCGGATATTACAAATGGAAGAGGATTCATCGATGCTTTGAAGCAAGCAGTAGAAGAATCAAAAAAGAATGGATGAAAGGGAAATGACTATAACCTTTGACAGGGAAAATGATGTCACGAGACTTAAACTTAATAGAAAATATCATGACCCATATAAAATAAACGGCGTACATGAAACGTTTTTTTATTATTCGTTATGAATTCAACACAGAACGCTGAACATGGAACGCTACTTTAATATCCGTTATGAATTCGACAGATCCGAAGTTCATAAGGCTATCTCATCACGTCTGACACAGCCGGGCAGTGATTATATTTGCGTATCCGACGGAAATATACTCAATAATGCCTATAGGAACAAAGAATACTTGGATGTCATCAACGGTGGAATGTTTTCAATTTGCGATAGCAGCTACGTTCCGGTTTATCTAAAATGGATCTACAACATAAATCGAGATCAATACGCAGGCAGTGACATCTTCTATGATATAGTCACTCAAAACAAATATCGGATGATTTTCCTGGGCACCCAACAGAGCACACTGGACAGCCTGAAGAAAGAGCTTACGAAACTCAATCCCTCCGTAGCCAATATGACATTTAAGGAACTTCCCTTCCTTCCAGTAGAAGAATTTGACTACAAAGGAATAGCCAAGATGATAGAGGAAGACAAAGCTGAAATAATCTGGATTTCGCTTGGAGCTCCTAAACAAGAGCGGTTTATGGCAAACCTTAAGCCTTATCTTAGCCATGGAGTGATGATTGCAATCGGAGCTACCTTCAACTTCTTCAGTGGTCTCAATATAAAGAGAGCCCCGAAATGGATGGTCAAAAATCACATGGAATTCATCTATCGCATATATTCCGAGCCCCAAAAGCAAATCACACGTTGCTGGGGAATACTTTCTACTCTTCCGGCACTGCTGCGTGGAGAACTCAATGCCAAGCGAAACCGCAACGATAGGCCCAAGAAGAATTTGGTTTCAGAATAATCCTTATCATCTACGACATCTTTTGATTTTATTCTGAGAAAATGGCAAACCTGTTTTTCCGTACGAATGTCACCCCATATAGGGTAGATACATACAACGCTCTTCATGAAGTGCTTGGATGCAAACTATATTTCATGTCTAGAGATGACTATTCTCAGAATTATAAGCTTGAAAAGATTGAATCAAGATGCCGTTTTGAGCAGGAAATTCTATCCAAAGGAAAGATATTTGGATTCCCTTACTATAAGCATATCTGGAAGATACTAAAAGAAAACAAGCCACGCATTGTGATAGTCCCGGAATTTAAGGTCATCACTTTGCAGGCACTTGCATATAAATATCTTGTCGACCGAAAAGTAAAAGTCATTTCAATGTGTGATGACAGCTACGACATGGTAGCAAATGGAAATGACTTTACCCGCACCCATACTTTAGCAAGGAAATTGGTCAGCCCATTCTTAGACGATCTTCTTCTGGTAGACGATAAGGTCTGCAAATGGTATCGCCAACACTACGGCAAAGGAATCTGGATGCCGATCATCCGAGATGAAAAAATCGAGATTCCTCTTTATGAAAAAGCACAAGCCATATCCAGGAAATTTGAATCTGAGTTCAATCTGAAGGATAAAAAGGTGCTGATTTTTGTGGGTCGCCTTGCAGAAGAAAAAAATCTACCGACTTTAATAGAAGCTATAGGGCAGACTAAAGAAGAATTCACAACCGTTATAATCGGTGATGGACCAATGAAAGATGAACTCTTGGAAAAATCCAAACAAATTTCCAAAGAAATAATCTTTCCCGGTAGATATGACGACGATGAAATTAGGGCTTGGTTTAATCTCGGAGACGTATTCATACTTCCAAGCACGACAGAAGCTTTTGGAGCCGTGACGAATGAGGCTCTATTGGGAGGATGCTTTGCCCTTATATCAAATGCATGTGGCTCTACTTGCCTTATTGACGACAAAAATGGAGCTACATTCGATCCTCACTCCACTAAAGAAATCTCTGAATTGATTGATAATTCTTTTAAAAAGATTCCTAACGATAATGAAAAGACAGGCAACAAGATGAATCTAACTTTCGACGATTCTGTTGTCAATGTAATAAAAAAACTTTAACGTTAACTGTCTATGGCAAAAAAGAGAACTTCGAAAGGTTGGTTTCATTACGATAGGAAATATTTATATTTAGGAATGAAGCAAATCGACAAAAAGATTGCTTTAGACAACCTAAAACTTTTTCAGACTCTCTTGGGTAGCGTAGGCATTGAAATTTTTCCAGCTTACGGCACACTCCTTGGCATAGTAAGAGACAACGATTTTATCACATGGGATGAAGACATTGACTTGTATATGCTGAAAGAAGACGAGACTAAACTTAACGATCTCTTATACACCCTCAAGGACAATGAATTTGAACTGATAAGATACGAAAGGAGCGGCTTGTATTCCTTCATGCGACATGGTGAATACATAGATATATATGTGTTGGAGGATGTCGGAAGCGGAATTCGCAATAATGCCGGAGACCTCTTTTTCGACGAAGATTTTAAGGAAGTGATAGGATATGATTTTAAAGGACTAACTCTAAAAATACCTAAAAACCATACACGCCATCTGGAATTTCTTTATGGCGATTGGCAGACTCCCTTGCAATATACAGATTATAAACTCAATCCCCTTCAAAAATTCAAGATGAAACTTCAGGTATTCATCAAATATTCGCTTCCTGATAAACTGTATTTTTCGCTTTTGAGGAAACATCATAGGAATAATTACGAAAAATTCTTCCAAAAATGCGAAGATAGAAATATTGAGATTGACAAAAATCAGATATTAAAGAGATTGGATATCTTGCGATAAAAACTTTCAGACCCATATATTTATTAAAATGAAAAAGCATCTTCTATTACTACTTTCTGCATTTTCCATATTAATGTTCGCGACACCTGCGTATGGTGACGACACCACCACTGAGTCTCCTGAGAAAAACGAATGGGGCGGAAAGATGATTAAGTCGCCATTCGGCTTAGGTCTTGACCTTCAGACAAAATATGTCTGGAGAGGAATGGAAATGATGACTGAAGATGCTGCTCCGGTATTATTCCCTTCGATTAACTATTCCTGGAAAGGACTATACATCTATGCAATGGGGGGATATGCAGTCAATGGGAAATACGCAGAGGTCGACTTAGGGGCAAGCTATTCGTTAGACAACGGATTGTCTTTAGCTTTTAATGATTATTACTATCCGACTGTAGACTCAAAAGAAGATGAATATCTTGGAGGAGGGAAACACACCGGACATTGGCTTGAAGCAGTCTTATCATACAACCCAACAAAGATTCCTTTTTGGGCTACATTAAGCAACTTTTTTTATGGCGCTGATAAATATATCGACAAAGAAGGAAAAGAAAAACAAGCTTATTCTACATATCTTGAATTAGGCACTTTCTATAACTTTCTTGACAACAACCGTATAGCACTAACTGTAGGAACCGCTTTAAACAAATCTTGCTACAACGGATATGCACATGATTTCTCTGTGTGTAATCTTGAACTTAAATACACATATAGCATAAATTTCAAAAGCGGTTGGGCTCTCCCACTCAGCGTTGCTTATATCTACAATCCTGTTTTTGACAAGTCTTTTGTAAATTTCACAGCAAACCTTGCGTTTTGAGACTTCGATGCAAAGGAATGCCATCATATTAGCAGCCGGGACATCTTCACGGTTTCTGCCACTTTCTCAGGAAGTGCCCAAAGGGCTTCTTGAAGTAAAGGGAGAAGTGCTTATAGAGAGGCAGATACGACAGGTTCGTGAAGCCGGGATTAATGATATATGTATAGTGACAGGCTATAAAGCTCCAATGTTTGAATATCTATCCGACAAATATGGAGTGGAAATAGTCTTTAATGAAGATTATGCAAAATACAACAACACATCTTCACTGATAAGGGTAGCAGACCGGCTCTCAAACACATTCATCTGCAGTTCAGACAATTATTTCCCTGAGAATGTCTTTATTCCAAAGTCGGATTATGGATATTACAGTGCATGCTACGCTAAGGGCAAAACCTCTGAATATTGCTTATCTGTCGACAACAACGACATGATTAAGGATGTAGCCGTCGGAGGAGAAAATGCATGGTATATGATTGGGCATGCTTATTTTAATGATGACTTTAGTCGCAAGTTCAAATCGATACTTACGAAAGAGTATGAAGACGAGTCTGTCAGACATCAATATTGGGAGGATGTATACATCAAGCACATCGACAGTCTTCCACCGCTTAAAATAAACAGATACGCAGAGGGGCAAATCGTAGAATTTGACAGTCTCGACGAGCTCAGAGCATTTGATCATACCTACATAGACGATACAAGATCTTCCATCTTAAAGGAAATCGGGCGCAACCTGAATTGCAGAGAATCATCCCTTAAAGGATTTTCAAAAATTCCTAATGCAGAGGGATCTCTGAAATTTGCATTTCAGAAAGACAACGAGGCATTTATCTACGATAACGGAATCATCATAAAAGAGGCAAAATTATGACAAAATCTGCTGTTATTCTTGCTGCACGTAGGGAAAAAGATTCAGAGATTCCTTACCCTCTGGTTCCTTTCGCAGCAAATACTTGCCTCCTTGATCGAACACTGTCAATTCTACGCGAAAATGGATTTGAACAAATTATATTAGTTATAGGATATAGGCCGGAACTATTCGCCAAATATTCTGCAGATGACATAGAAATCATAGAAAATAAAAATTATGAGTTCACTGCCTCCATGGGATCTTTGGCAGAGTGTCAAGGGAGGATTCATAATGATTTTCTACTCGTAGAGGGTGATACATTTTTTGAAAAAAAAGTAATAGAGCAACTTTCATCCATCGAGTCCGGCAATTGCCTGTCAATGACTGAAGAAAGCGGATCGGGCGATGAATGCTTTATGGAGACAAAGAATGGATTTGTCACAAAAATCACAAAAGACCGTCACCGCGTAAGGAATTTTGAAGGAGAAATGATGGGAATCACCCGAGTTTCATATAAGACATTTTTGGATCTTATTGAAGCCTGGAACGATTCCTCTAATCCTTATCTCAACTACGAATATCTTCTAATGGATGTCACCGAAGCACTTGATCGCCCCGTAATCCATTTCAAAAATTTAATTTGGGGTGATGTAGACTGCCGCGAAGACTTCAGGAAGCTTAAGAACTCCATCTTTCGTTCGCTTCAACGGAAAGAAAATCCTTTCGACAAAGATAATCTTTTGCATTATTTGCAAGAAATTTTCCCTAATGAAGATGCCTCCAAAGCTGAAATAATGCAAATTGGAGGTATGAGCAATAAAAACTTTCTTATAAAGCTATCGGGACAAAAATATGTGCTTCGTGTTCCCGGGAATGGTTCTGATGGAATGGTAGAAAGGGTAAATGAAGAGTTCAATGCCCTCGAAGCAAGCAGACTGGGAGTCAATCCAGCCATAAGATACTTTGATCCGGAATCCGGCATAAAGCTTGTAGATTATATCGATAACGCAGAGACCTTGACTGCAGCCACCATACAGAGGCATGACAACATGCGAAAAATCGCAAAAATTTATCAGACCATCCACAATTCCCACATAAGGCTTAAAAACGAATTCAACATTTTCAAAGAAATTGAAAAATATGAGCTTTTGCTAAAAAAATCAAACGCAAGAATGTATGATGGTTGGGATATATTGAAACCCAAAGTAATGGCTCTTGAGGCTTATCTTAATAAATTAGGCATAGATCTGAAGCCTTGCCACAATGATGCATTGTATGAAAATTTCATAAAATCAGCAGATGGCACAATTTACCTTATAGATTGGGAATATTCCGGGATGAATGACCCTATGGCTGATTTTGCAGCTCTTTTCATAGAAGCAGGATTTGAGAAGGAAAATCAAGACTATATATTGAATAAATATTTTGATGGTAATATCCCTGCGGTAGCATATAAGAAAATACTGTGCTATCAGATACTATGGGATTGCCTGTGGGCTCAATGGACAATTATAAAGGAAGCTAATGGCGATGACTTCGGCACATACGGAATCGACAGATTCAACAGAGCCAAATTCAATTTAAATCTACTTGAAAATTATAATGAAAACTGAAAAAAGAGAAATCGATTGGCTTACAATGCTGATTCCTTTTGCCATTGTCTTGGCAATGATGGCGGTGTTTATGATCTGTCCGGAACAATCAAAAATTACAGTAGACACACTGCGAGGCTTCTTCGGAGATACTATCGGCATCTATTATCCCATCCTTGCCATTGCTTGCGTGTTGATCACTCTATACTTGGCAATATCCCCAAAATATGCACACGTAAAACTTGGAGACATCGAGCGACCGCTCTATTCCAACTTTAAATGGGGAAGCATGATTTTTACTTCCACAATGGCTGCCGACATAATGTTCTATTCCCTCATAGAATGGGCTCTTTACGGTGGGGAGCAGCATGTGCAGGATTTGGGTGGATTACAGATGTGGGCTCCTACATTCACTCTCTTTCATTGGGGACCGCTGGCATGGGGTTTTTACGTGATTCTTGCCGTATGCTTCGCATTTATGCTCCACATCAGGAAAAGGCAACGTCAGCGTTTTTCAGAGGCTTGCCGTCCGCTTCTCGGAAACAGAGTGGATGGCTTTTGGGGCAAGGTGATTGATGTCACTGCAATTTTTGCTATAATATGTGCCACTGCCACTACTTTCTCATTGGCAACACCTCTACTGACAAATGCACTTGGAGAAGTGTTTGGATTTCAGCCGACACTAACTATCACCATATTGATTTTGCTACTTATCTGCAGTGTTTACACTATCACAGTATTGTTTGGAATTTCAGGCATCAGCAAGCTTGCAGAAATATGTTCGTATTTCTTTTTTGCAGTGCTTCTTTATTTCTTCGTGCTTGGAGGGGAAAGCCAATATATAATTGAGACCGGCTTCCAGTCGCTGGGGAATCTTGTACAGAACTTTGTGGGACTTTCTACATATATGGATCCACTGCGAGAAAACGGATTTGCACAATCATGGACAATATATTACTGGGCTTATTGGCTTGTATGGTGTGTGGCAACTCCATTCTTCATTGCCATTATATCCAAAGGACGAACTATCAGAAATGTAGTGTTCGGCTCATTCGGCTGGGGACTTGCAGGAACTTATATGTCATTTATTATCTTGGGCAATTACGGACTTGCCCAGCAAATGAAACATGGAGTAGATGCAATAGGATATATCGGGAATGGAGGAGAGATGTATGAAGCCATCCTGATGATATTTGACACACTCCCACTTCCATGGTTAGCTCTGCTTCTTTTGAGTATCACAATGATAGCCTTCTACAGCACTACTCTTGATGGCATCACATACGTCACTTCGTCATATAGCTACAAGAAGATTTCACCGGACGAAGAGCCTTCCCGACCGATACGCGGATTCTGGAGCATCATGCTGATTCTTCTCCCCATAGCATTACTGTTTGCCCAAAATTCACTCTATAGCCTGCAAGGAGTGACGATCATCGCAGCATTCCCTGTCGGAATCTTATTAATCTTGATAGTCATAAGTTTTTTCAAAGACTTCAAGAAATGGAAAGCTGAATAAAGCTATAATCTAAGAAATTGACAAGATGAAAGTAATTGACACTGAAATTTCTGGAGTAAAAATTCTCGAGCCTCGCGTTTTCACTGACTCAAGAGGATACTTCTTCGAATCTTACTCCAAACGCGTTTTTGATGAACAAGTCGCCAAAATTGATTTCGTTCAGGACAATGAATCATGCTCTTCATTTGGAGTGATACGTGGCTTGCACTTTCAGTGTCCACCTTATTGCCAGGCAAAACTCGTCAGATGTGTGAGAGGACGCGTGCTCGACGTCGCAGTAGACATTCGTCAGGGATCTCCCACTTACGGAAAGCATGTGGCTGTAGAGCTATCTGAAGACAATCATCTACAATTCTTTATTCCTCATGGTTTCGCACATGGATTTTCCGTCTTGAGTGATTTTGCCGTATTTCAGTATAAATGCGACAATTACTATCATCCTGAGAGTGAAGGTGGAATTTCTTTGCTTGACTCCTCCCTTGAAATAGATTGGAAAATCGACATATCAAAAGCTGTTTTGTCTGATAAAGACTTTCGACATTGTAATCTTCGGGATCTTAACACCCCTTTTAAATACGAAGAATAATGAAAATACTCATCACCGGTGCAAATGGGCAACTTGGCAATTGCATGCGCAATGCTGTAGAAAGAGCCTCCCACAACGCACAACGCACGACGCATGACGAATACATATTCACAGATGTAGCCGAACTTGACATCACGAATGCTGATGCAGTGGCAAAAATCGTCAAAGACAATGATGTCAAAGTAATCGTAAACTGTGCTGCATATACAAATGTAGACAAAGCAGAGAGTGATGCTGAATTTGCAGAAATTCTCAATGCAAAGGCTGTCAGAAATTTGGCAGATGCTATGAAAGCCAATGATGGCACACTCATACATGTATCTACCGACTACGTATTTGGAGGATCGCAAGGGAATACACCTCGCACAGAGTCTGAACCCACTAATCCCACCGGAGTATATGGGCTTACCAAGCTTCACGGTGAGCAGCAAATAGAAGAGTCAGGAGTAAAAGCCCTGATTTTCCGTACGGCATGGCTATATTCTGAATATGGCAAGAACTTTGTCAAGACGATGTTGAATCTGACTTCCACCAAGCCTCAACTTAAAGTGGTGTTTGACCAGGTTGGCACTCCCACCTACGCTCAAGACCTTGCCGACGCAATCTTTTCCATTATTGAAAATCGCCAAATGGATGGCAATGAAGGAATATATCATTATTCTAATGAAGGGGTATGCTCCTGGTATGACTTTACAAAATCAATCGCAGAAATCGCCGGCAACAATGAATGCGACATCCAACCATGCCACAGTGATGAATTTCCATCTCCTGTCACCCGCCCGTCATATTCTGTACTCGACAAGACAAAAATCAAGGATACATTCGGCATATCAGTCCCATACTGGACAGACTCTCTCAAAAAGTGCATTCAGAATATAAATAACCACGCATAATATAATTATGCTTTATAAATTATGCATCATGAAAAATAAAAAGAATATACTTATCACCGGGGGGGCCGGTTTCATTGGAAGTCATGTAGTACGCCTCTTCGTAAACAAATACCCTGACTATCATATTATCAACCTCGACAAACTGACGTATGCAGGCAATCTCGCCAATCTAAAGGATATCGAAGACAAGCCCAACTATACTTTCGTTCGTGCAGACATTGCCGATCTTGAAGAAATGCGCAGGATTGTAAAGGAATACAAAATTGATGGCATTATCCATCTCGCAGCAGAGAGCCACGTAGACCGCTCCATCAAAGATCCTTTCACTTTCGCCCGCACAAATGTAATGGGCACTCTCGCCCTCCTCCAAGCAGCAAAGGAATACTGGGATTCTCTTCCGGAAAAATATGAAGGTAAGCGCTTCTACCATATCTCGACCGACGAGGTATATGGAGCTCTTGAGCTGACACATCCTGAAGGTGTACCGGCTCCTTTCACTACCAAGGCTTCCAGCGAGGATGATATGGCTTACGGCACTGAGTTCTTCCTCGAGACTACAAAATACAATCCTCACTCTCCATACTCCGCATCGAAGGCAAGCAGCGACCACTTCGTTCGTGCATATCATGACACATACGGGATGCCGACAATCGTGACCAATTGCTCCAACAATTACGGGCCATACCAGTTCCCTGAAAAATTGATCCCCCTTTTCATCAACAATATCCGCCACGGCAAGCCCCTTCCTGTCTATGGAAAAGGAGAGAACGTCCGCGACTGGCTTTTTGTAGAAGATCATGCCCGTGCCATAGACCTTATCTTCCATGAAGGTAAGATAGCTGACACATACAACATCGGTGGCTTCAACGAGTGGAAGAATATCGATCTCATCAAGGTCATCATCAAGACCGTAGACCGCCTGCTCGGAAATCCTGAAGGACACTCTGAGAAACTGATCACATTCGTCACCGACCGTCTCGGACACGATATGCGCTATGCAATCGACAGCCGTAAACTTCAGTCTGAACTTGGATGGGAACCAAGCCTGCAATTTGAAGAAGGAATCGAAAAAACCGTACGTTGGTATCTCGACAATCAGGAATGGATGGACAACATCACTTCTGGAGAATACGAGAAATACTACGACGATATGTATAGCCATCGATAAAATAAAACTTTTTAATACTCTGCATGAAAACTAAGCTATTATATGTCATTGTCAGCAGCGAAAAAGACATATACTTAGAGCAAGGATATGTATCGATGTTTTCAGCAAAAATGCTGATGCCTGAATGTCACATTACGATTCTGACAGATGCAAAGACAGCCGACACATTTACAGGAATACGAAAGGAAGAGATAAAGCATGCAGATGAAATTGTCAAAATTGAATTGGACCCTAATTTGCCGGCACAAAAAAGGTCAAGACTACTGAAGACAAATGCAAGAAATTATGTAGACGGAGATTTCTTATTCATTGATTGCGATACAATTGTAGTAAAAGATCTTTCAGATATTGATGACGAAAGCCACGCTTTATGTGCATGTTGGGATTCCCACTCTGATTTTGAGCACAATCCATATCGTGATTTATGCATAGGAGATGCTAAAAAGATTGGATTGGATATTTCAAATGAAAAAGTATACTTCAATAGCGGTGTAATGTTGGTCAAAGATAATGAGCAGACTCGTGGCTTTTATAAATCATGGAATGAGAATTATCTTAAAGGCTATGAAAAAGGAGTCAGCATGGACCAGCCTTCACTGGAAAAGACAAATATTGAATTAGGCTATCCTATACATAAACTTGAGCCGGAGTGGAATTGTGAGTTAAAGCATGGTATTAGATATTTAAAGGATGCCTACATAGTGCATTATTTATGTACAAATCCCAGCAGAAGCAATGACAAACAATTATTTCTACTCAACGAAAAAGATGTTTTCTTAAAAATAAAAGAGACGGGGACTATTCCACCAGAAATAATCGAGGTCATTAAAGATCCTTTTAAGGGTATAGCAGAAGTGACCCATTGCTTTGCAGGAAAAGAAATTAATTTTTTCCATACTCTCACATATTCCTTCTTTATCAAACGATTCTTAGAGAAAGGTAAAGATATGGGTATGGAGCGTTTGCTTTCTATGTATTCGAAAATAAAAAGCAGATAAAAGTCCAACTAAATCATTTAAAATATCATTTTTACCGATGCATTACGATTACCTAATAGTTGGAGCCGGCCTATTTGGAGCGACATTTGCAAATCTTGCTACTAAACGGGGCAAACGATGTCTTGTGATCGACAAACGATCTCACTCCGGAGGCAATTTATATTGTGAGGAGATTGAAGGCATAAATGTGCATAAATATGGAGCCCATATATTCCACACATCTGATAAGGAAGTGTGGGAATACGTCAATTCAATTGTTCCTTTCAATCGATACACCAACTCGCCGGTAGCCCAAGCGCCCAATGGGAAACTATATAATCTTCCATTCAACATGAATACATTCTATCAGATGTGGGGAGTAAAGACCCCGGAAGAAGCCTTGGCAAAATTGGAAGAACAGCGTAAGGATGCCCTTGAAAAGATGCAGGCAGAAGGAGTGTCGGAGCCTCGCAACCTTGAAGAGCAAGCACTTACTCTTATCGGTAAAGATATCTATGAGCAATTGATCAAAGGATATACAGAAAAGCAGTGGGGACGCAAATGTACCGATCTTCCATCCTTCATAATCAAGCGTCTTCCTGTGCGTTTGACTTTCGACAACAATTATTTCAATGATTTATTTCAAGGCATTCCGATCGGAGGCTACAATCGACTGATAGAAGGTCTGTTGAAGGGCGTGGATGTAAAACTTAACACTGACTTCTTCAATAATCGTACGTATTGGGAGACAATTGCAGATAAGATTGTATTTACCGGAAAAATTGATGAGTTTTATGATTATCGCTTTGGTAAACTCGAGTATCGTACGGTAAATTTTGATACAAAAATCCTGGATGAAGCGAATCATCAAGGAAATGCAGTTGTAAATTACACATCTGCCGACGTCCCATACACAAGAGTCATCGAGCACAAACATTTTGAGACATTTGGAAATGCAGTCTATGACAATCCCAAGACTGTCATTTCTGAAGAATACTCTACTGAATGGCACGATGGCATGGAGCCATTCTATCCTGTCAATGATGATCGCAATCAGAAAGTGTACGAACAATATAAAGAATTGGCAGATAAGGAACAAAATGTGATATTCGGAGGGAGACTGGCAGAATACAAGTATTATGACATGGCCCCCATTATAGCAAAGGTTCAAAATTTTTTCAAAACAAATGGAAAATAAGAAACCAGAAGAAAACGATTTGTCGATTATAGTATGTTGCCATAAACAAGACTATTATCACAAAGGAGCCGGATTCCTTCCCCTACAAGTAGGTAAAGCTAACGCAAAAGTTGACTTGGGAATTCAAGGAGACGATACCGGAGACTCAATATCCTCCAAAAATCCAAACTTCTGTGAGCTTACCGGTCACTATTGGCTTTGGAAAAACGGACCACATAGTAAATATATTGGTCTAAATCACTACCGGAGATATTTTGATTTTTCTCATAAGCTTCCCTACGGGACCAATATTTTTGAGACCACTCCGCAAGATATCGAAAAGAATTTTCCGACACTTCCTGATTTAGACAAGATATTTTCAAAATATGATGTCATAGTGGCAAAACCTCATATACATTCATTTTGTGGGGCAATGCACTATAGGCAATATCGTATTCCGAATGATTTGGACATTTTGGAAGGGGTAATCAAAGAAAAGTTTCCTGAATACTGGCCAAGTTATTATAAAATCATGTATCAGAACAATAAGTTTTCCAGCTGTAACATGTTTATAATGAAATATGACACATTTCAGGATTATTCAAAGTGGCTATTTGATCTGCTTTTTGAAGTCGAACGTAGGGTACATATATCCCAGTATTCAGACCAAGCGAGGATTTTCGGCTATATGTCAGAATATCTATTGAATGTATATATTTACCATAATAGATTGAAAGCAATGAAAGTGCCAATCGCAATGGTCAAAGACAGATTAGACAATGAGAATAACATTCGCACTTATATCAAAAATTTTCTTATTGCCATAAGATATAATTTAGTCCATAGATTATTGTTTCCCCGAAAGAGTCATTATAATCCTAATATTTAGTTCCAGATATACTCAAATAATAAGCAAAGGCCGTTGACTTTCAAAAGAGTCAACGGCCTTTGCTTATT
>JAIDTL010000060.1 GCA_029060725.1 Muribaculaceae bacterium
CATATTCAGGAGAGAATCGCTCATTTCGGCAATAAGCTCTATCTTGAGCTCGGTGGTAAACTTTTCGATGACTATCACGCCAGTCACGTGCTTCCGGGATTCCAGCCCGACAGCAAGCTACGGATGTTTCAGAAACTCAAGGATCAGGCTGAGATTGTGATCGTAATCAGCGCTCTTGACATCGAGCGCAACAAGATGCGCGGCGATCTCGGCATCACATACGACATGGATGTGATTCGTCTGCGCAATGAGTTCCAGAATCTCGGTTTCTACGTCGGCTCTGTATGCGTGACTCATTACAATGGCCAAAAAAGCGCCGACAAATTCCGTGCGAAGCTGGAACGCATGGGCATAACAGTCTACTATCACTATATTATAGAGGGGTATCCTGTCAATGTCGATCTGATCGCTTCAGATGAAGGGTTCGGTCACAATGACTATATCAAGACATCAAGACCGCTCGTCATAGTGACAGCTCCAGGGCCGGGCAGCGGCAAGATGGCAGTCTGTCTCAGTCAGCTTTACAATGAGAACAAGCATGGCGTGACAGCCGGATATGCCAAGTTCGAGACGTTCCCTGTATGGAACCTCCCTCTGAAGCATCCCGTAAATATCGCTTATGAGGCTGCCACAGCAGACCTCAACGACGTGAACATGATTGACCCCTTCCATCTTGAAGCATATGGAAAGACAGCGATCAATTACAACCGTGATATAGAGATCTTCCCGGTGCTGAATACTCTTTTCGAAGGTATATACGGCAGCAATCCATATAAGTCTCCTACGGATATGGGCGTAAATATGGTAGGTTTCTGCATAAGCGACGACGCTGTCTGCTGCCATGCCTCCAACAATGAGATAATCCGCCGTTACTTCACTGCCCTCAACAATATGGCAAAGGGTGACGACAATGAATCCGAGGTAAACAAGATCGCACTCCTCCTCAAGCAGGCAAAGATCGATGCTTCATATCGTCCATGTATCGGGGCAGCCCGCGAGCGGTCGGAAAAGAGTGGCTTACCGTGCAGTGCCATAGAACTTTCTGACGGAACGATCATCACCGCAGAGCAGAGTGAACTTCTCGGACCAAGCAGCGCGTTAATCCTCAATGTGGTGAAGCACCTTGCCGGAATAGATCATGAACTCAAACTGATACCTCAGGAGATGATCGAACCTATTCAGCATACCAAGACCACGTATCTGAAAGGACACAATCCGCGTCTGCATAGCGACGAGGTGCTTGTAGCACTCTCAGTGCTCAGCACACACGACGATAAATGCCGCAAGGCCCTTGAGACTCTTCCCGAACTTGATGGATGCCAAGCACATTCTACTGTAATGCTCGGAGAAGTAGACCATAAGATATTCAAGAAACTCGGAATCAGTCTCACTTGCGATCCAGCCAAGAAAAACTGATATTATATATCAAAAGATTGAATTTGTGTCGTTTAACGAAAAATTACCATGAAAAGAATTGATTTTGTAAGACTTCGCAAACGAGCCGGGATGAGCCAGCGAGAACTTGCTGATCTTCTTCAGGTGCGCCCAAGTTTTCTCTCTGCGATAGAAAACGGTAAAAGCCGTATGCCGGAAGAAAAACTGGATAAAATCAAGGAAATTTTCGAGCTCGACAGTCTTGACGACTATATGGCGGAAGAGCATGTGGAGCAGACTGTACCTCCTCATACCCACACGATGGACCAAAACGATACTCTGGCACAACTTCTCAATCATTTCCATGATCTCGCCCATCAGCGGGAGCGAGAACATTCCGGACAAGATGCCGATATGGCGTCGAGAATCGAGTTCCTTATGAAACGAAACGATCGTCTCTCTGATAGAGTTGACGATTTGCGTGATGAAGTGGATGCCCTTCGCGAGGAAAACCTACGTCTGAAGGAACTCCTGCTGAAGAACGGAATCCAATTCTGATAAATGGAAACAAACTTACTGGGACGCACGAGACGTGCGTCCCGTTTTTATCGATTCCTAACTTCTACGATATATTCATCTTGAGTAGAGGCAAGCACTTTCGTATTGAATCCCCAAAGTCTGATCATATCTGCCAGCGTGTGTGCCGGCGGCAGATGGTCGTGTTCGGCTTTTTTTTCATGATGGATATTGTTGATGAACTCCTCATCCGATGGAAAAGCTATCACTATTCTTCCGTCTTGCTTCATATTCATCTTGAAAAGCCACTCCATTGTATCCGCAGGCGCATGGAGATGCGGATATACGGAATAGAGGAGGGCCAGATCGTATTTTCCCGGAATCTGCTCTTCCTCGAAATCAATCTTCATGAACTCGACATTTTTAAGGTGGCCATATTTCTGACGTGCTAAGGAGAGCATACCATCCGACAGGTCGATCGCCGTCACATGCCCTTCATCACCGACCATCTCGCTCAGGTAAGGCACAAGCACGCCTGTACCGGTGCCGAGGTCAAGGATATCCATTCCCTTGCTGATCCTTAGTTTACCGAGAATGCTCTTTATCCTGTCAGGGGTAGAGCGTATTTCATTTTCGTCCCAGGTGGGAGCAAGCGTATCGAAAAATTCTATTTCAGATTGAGTCATATGGGGTGAAGTGGTATTTAAGTAAATTTTTCCGCAAAATTAACTAAAATATACTGAATATTCAAATATTTTTATTAACTTTGCGAAAAATTATTGAAATAACATCAATAACCCACAATAATGAACAGAAAACTTTTTGTTTCAGTGACCATGTCGGCACTTGCCGGAAGCATGGTCGCAGGAGAGCTTCCCCGCGACACTGTCAAGCTTGATGAGTTAGTAGTGACAGCTCCACTAAAGACAGACGTGGATCTAATTCCACTAAACGTTACTCAAGTTACCGCCGGCGAGATTGAAAAATCAGGAGAGAGTTCTCTTCTCCCGATACTTGTCAACAAAGTGCCCGGTCTTTTCGTCACAGAACGCGGTTTTGCCGGGTATGGAGTGTCGGGAGGAAGTGCCGGAACAGTCAATATCCGTGGTGTAGGACAGGGCAACAAGGT
>JAIDTL010000061.1 GCA_029060725.1 Muribaculaceae bacterium
GATTGAAACCGCCCTTTCTTCTGCCGGGCTTGCGGTTGGACTTTCTGTTTCTTGACTTGGGCTTCCTGTCGAAGCCTTTAGGGTTTGGGGTAATTGTTGCATCCATACGGTTGTGTGTTTTGAGTTTAACTTATTGAGGTTTTGTGCCTCGTTTGGTATTATAACCTTATGGTTGCAGAAAACGTCGATTTAGCAAGTGTTAAAATGGTAAGTATCTAATTCAGTGAAAAATAAAATACACTGATTGCTGAATTGTTAAAAATAGAGACTCGCAGAATGGTAAGATAAGCGGAAGAAAATTCCGAAAAATGAGGGATTTTTGAGGTAAAGATTAAGGTTTGGTAAAAGTAGAAAAATAGCGTGCAGTTCACGCTAACTCTCTTGACGGCTCTGGAATGCCTTGAACGATTTAGTGTGTATGCACGCTATGCGATAAGCATAGCATAATCTACACGCCAAGCTCGTTCTTTGAAATTTTCCAGATTTACAAGAGAACCTAAGCGGAAGTTATGTTATCCTATATTTTCAATATGACCGACGCTTCGGTCACGATATTTGCTATTTTGCACTGCAAAGTTAGCAAATTTTTTGGCTCGTGTCAAGACTCGACCTGACCTTTCTTGTTTATGCCGTGCCTCTTACGCTGTTCAAGCAGAGCACGTTCCGATATTCCAAGCAGCTTCGCCGCCGCTGTCCACGACCCACCTCGACGATATGCCTCGATGATACGGTCACGGTCTTTGTCTGGGTCTTTAAGCAACAGGCTTGTTTCGGGTGTCGGGGCTGACTCACTTATGTCAAGGTCGCTTTCGGAGATTGTATCTCCTTCGGTGCTGTAGGCGGCAAGGATGATAACGTTGTGCAGCTCCCTGATGTTGCCGGGCCACGGATGGAGTTTCAAGGCTTTGAGTGCAGACGAGTCAAGATGTTTCTTCGGTTCGTCGTTGTCTTTGGCATGGCGTGTCAGGAAGAAGTCGGCAAGTCCGGGTATATCCTCGGTAACGTCACGAAGCGGCAGTATCCTTATGTCTGTCGCTCGAAGTAGATAGAACAGGTTTGCCCTGAACTCCTTGTCCTTCACCATCTGGAGGATGTGAGGGTCTGCGGTGCAGATAATCCTGACGTTTGGATGTTCGGTTTCAAGGATGTGGAGCAATACCGATTGCTTGTCAAAAGTCAGCAACTCCAAGTTCTTTAGGATTATGGTTCCACCGTCGGCATTGGTGAAGTAACCCTTTATACGGTTGTAGGTCTCGCTACGGTCGGATTTTGGGTCATGCTTACCGATGTGTGGCGCGCCTCCGGCTTCTATCACGATGATAGGCTTCTGAGTCCGTGAGCTGTGTTCGTAAATCTCTCTTGCAACCTGTTCTCTGCCCATTCCGATTTCTCCGAAGATAATCACGTTGGCATTGGTTGCCCCTATCTTCTCGATTGACTGCTCTATGCCCCGGAAGTCTGCGCTCTTACGGCGAATGAGCGTGTTGTCGAGAAAGAACATCACGTTTTCGGTACTGGCATACTTATCGACCATCTCAACGAGCTGCTTGTCGATAGCCGGACGCTGGATTATGTTCACCGCGCCCCAGTCACACATCACGTCTATCAGTTCCATCGGAACCAGATTGTCCACTACGGCTAAGACGGGGAATTTATATCCCTCCTCTTTAAGCCAGTTGATTAACTCTCGTGCAGTACCACCTCGGAATTTCATAGCCGAGACAATCACCGCGCCCGGTGACAGTTTCGCCACCTCCTGCTTTGCCGCCTCCATGTCCTCGGTGATGACAGGCTCGTACCCGGCTCGTGTGAGCAAACCGGACATCAGCCGACAATCGGAGTCGGAGGCATCTACGATTAGAATCTTGTTCATGCTCGTATCTGATTTATTATTAAACATATGTTGTGAATGAAAATCCCTCGGACTGCGCCGAGGGAATAAGGATGTTTTATCGTCAAGTTCTATATATCTACATTGAGCGCATATTACAAATTTAACTCGCATAATTCTACCAAATTGCTTAACTCAGTGTGTTTTTATACCCTGACATTGCAATTATAAACTTGGATTTATAATTTCATCTTTGGAAAGATTCTTTGATTGACTTTCTTGGATTCGTTGAAGATGACGGCGAGAGATATTGAGATGCGAGGCTATATCTCCGTATGATGCAATATCAGTTATCCGAGGATGGCGGTCAAGCAGTTGGAGATATCTTTGTGCCGGGATATGGCTACCAAATTCCACGAACTGATCATACAGTTGCTCAAACAGCCCCATCATTAGGTTCATGTTGAGTTCATGATCCAGATTCAGCTTTTCGCGCAAGATCTTTGCCGGGATTACGATTACCTCAGAATCTTCAAGAGCGATAATGTCAGTCCGCATTTTGGTGGAGTGCATCACACTCTCATAGTCTATCAGAAGTGAATCATCGAGGGAAAAGCCAATAACCTTATCGTTTCCGTTAGAAGACTTAAGCGAGTATTTGAAGCCACCTGACACAATCCACCCGGCGTATTCCATCACTTCACCTGAACGTGCAAAGTATTCGCCCTGACCGATCAGCCGCCGCTCACCGAATTTCTCAAACACCTCATTACAGATTGAGAAATCAATAGGGTTCATCTTACTATTGTCCTTTGTCATATCACTGCTTTTCAATTTATAATGGAGCCGAAATATGGACAATTGTCAGTGTGGAATTATAAGACACACGATTGATATGCAAATAAAACATATAAGCCAGGGCATCAATACCATCCAAAAGGTAACAATAATGCCATTTTTAAAAGAATATATCTTCTTACGATTTTCATAGTCCAATTGTTCATAAGACGTGATTGTTTCGTTAATAAATGGCCTATTCTTAATACAATTGATTACGATATTAGATATAAATAAGTTAATTGCTACCAAGATAGTTATTATCCAGAATATGTAAGCACTAAGAGATCCATATATTCTTGCATAAGCGAATATGAATATCAATTCAATAGGAAACAGTGCGAAAAACATTATGCTCTTCAATATCGTGTATTCTTGATTTATTTCAAAGGACTCCTTGAAATAAAATTCTTCGGCTGACATTCTCAGTTCAATCCATTTTTTGATAACGTATTTATGTAAATTATATATCATTATATTTTTTATTAAATTTCTTATATTATTTATTTAATTCTTTGAAGCTGACGGTGAGATATTGAGATACGAGGCTATATCTCCGTATGATGCGATCTCTGTTATCCAAGGATAGCGGTCAAGCAATCGAAGATACCTTTGTGCCGGAGTATGGCTACTAAATTCCACGAACTGATCATACAATTGCTCAAACAGCCCCATCATCAGGTGCATGTTAAGTTCATGATTTCCTTTCAACTTTTCCCGTATAATCTTTGTCGGGATTATGATTACCTCCTAATCTTCAAGAGCGATAACGTCTGTCCGCATTTTGGTGGAATGCATCACACTCTCATAGTCTATCAGAAGTGAATCATCAAGGGAAAAGCCAATAACTCTATTGTTTCCGTCAGAAGCCATAAGAGAGTATTTGAAGGTGCCCGAAACAATCCACCCGGCGTATTCCATCACTTCTCCAGAACGTGCAAAGTATTCGCCCCGACCGATCAGCCGCCGCTCACAGAATTTTTCAAACACTTCCTTGCAAAATGAGAAATCGACAGTGTTCTCCATTTTGATGCCTTTTTCTTTATCCATTTTTATATATTTGTATCCTATTATATAT
>JAIDTL010000062.1 GCA_029060725.1 Muribaculaceae bacterium
TTGTTTGAAGAACACCTTCCACTTGTCATGAGTACGGAAGACCTGAGTCATGAACAGACAATAACGTCCGAATGTCTTTATCGATTTTGTTATCACAATATAGTCTTTTTAATCTAACTTTCCTGTAAAAATCGCGTTAAGATACAAATCCAACTGCAAAATTAATAAAAATTTTCAAAGTTGAGCAATATCTATTTGTATACAACAATCGTTTTTATTAATTTT
The DNA here is from genome assembly GCA_029060725.1 of Muribaculaceae bacterium. Taxonomy (GTDB): domain Bacteria; phylum Bacteroidota; class Bacteroidia; order Bacteroidales; family Muribaculaceae; genus Lepagella. The sequence continues at coordinate 226 of JAIDTL010000062.1, forward strand.
GTCATTAAAATTAATAAAATGAGGCTTTATCTACCAAATTTTACGCTTTTAAGGCGAGTATTTTGAGAAAAGGCTCAATAAAATTGGAATATTATGTTAGTTATTGGCATAGCAGGAGGCACCGGATCCGGAAAATCCACAGTAGTCAGAAAAATAATAGAATCGTTGCCCAAAAACGAAGTGGCAGTACTCCCTCAGGACTGCTACTACAACGACAACCATCACATTCCACTTGAGACAAGACTCAAGATGAATTATGACGAACCCAAAGCCATCGACTGGAAACTGCTTACAAAGCAACTCGACGAGCTGAAGGCAGGGAAAGCAATCGACCGACCATCTTACGACTTCCTGACTTGTTCAAGGACTGGAGAGACGGTACGTATTGAGCCAAGAGAGGTAGTGGTGGTCGAAGGAATCCTTGTGCTATGTGAGAAAGAATTGAGAGACCGGATGGATGTAAAGGTATTTGTAGATGCAGATGCCGACGAAAGACTTATCCGTGTCATTCACCGCGACTGCATTGAGCGTGGACGGACCCCAAAGATGGTGATCGACCGATATCAGGAAACCCTCAAGCCCATGCATGAACTGCATATCGAACCAAGCAAAAGATATGCCGACCTTATCATTCCGCAAGGAGGCAACAATGAAGTTGCCATAAGACTGCTCACAGATTACATTCGTTCACTTCTCCCATCTTTCAAAAAATAAGAAATGAAGATATTCCCATTGTTCCCGAAAAAAAAGGCAGATGAGCCTAAGGTGGTAGCTGAAACAGAGACAGACATTCCAATCTCTGATGGTAATGACTTGCAAGGAATGGTCAAGGAAATTGACACTTCATTGGATTTGCCGGAATCAGAAATCGCTGAGGACATGATAGAGACCGGAGTCATGCCGGACGCTATGGTCAAAGAGAAAGAGGAAGATATATTTCTTGAAACCCCAGATGGTGGCCTTGAAGAAGAAATCATTGAAGCCGAACCCGAGAAAGGGATATTACGCACGAAAGACCTGGTGAAGAAATATGGTAAGAGAACTGTAGCGAATAAGGTTTCGATTTATGTCAAACAAGGAGAGATAGTAGGTTTGTTGGGTCCCAATGGAGCAGGAAAGACCACCACATTCTATATGACTACCGGGCTAATAACAGCAAACTCCGGAAAAATATTTCTTGACGATCAGGATATTACGGGATATCCGGTCTACAAACGCGCGCAGCTTGGTATCGGATATCTTGCTCAGGAAGCTTCAGTATTCCGCAAACTGACTGTGGAAAATAATATAAGGGCTGTCCTTGAGATGACGAAGATGACCAAAGAGCAGCAAAAGGAAAAGCTTGAAGAATTGATAGATGAATTCAATCTTCACAAAGTAAGAAAAAATCTTGGCGACCAGCTTTCGGGCGGCGAACGCCGACGCACTGAAATTGCAAGATGCTTGGCTATCAATCCTAAATTCATCATGCTTGACGAGCCTTTTGCCGGTGTTGACCCTATAGCTGTAGAAGACATTCAGAGTGTAGTGTATAAACTAAAGGAAAAAAACATCGGAATCCTTATCACCGACCATAATGCTCCGGAGACTCTTAGTATCACTGACAGAGCCTACTTACTCTTTGAAGGAAGAATCCTATTCCGAGGCACGAGCGAAGAACTTGCAGAGAACCCTATAGTAAGAGAGAAATACCTCGGACGAAACTTCATATTCCGCCGCAAGAAATTTGATTGACATGAAAAAATTCATTGATATATGCCAATTTGTATTGGTGCTGATTGGATTGATGATTTGCGGATTGTTTCTGACAACCCTTTTGGGTCTATTTCAAATAAATGGAATCGCGGCACAATGGGTCATAATTGCAGGACAGAACATCCTTGCTTTTATCCTTCCTGCACTGATCACATGGAAAATGTGTTTCAACACTAATCCGGTGGATGCTATTGAGGCAGATAAAATTCCATCTTTAAAAATGATCGGGATAATGCTGCTGATATATTTTGCAGGAATGCCAGCGCTCAATCAGATAGTATTTTGGAATCAGGAAATGAGTCTGCCCGAGGCATTCGCAGGATTTGAAGAATGGTGTCGAAATATGGAGGAGCAGGCTGAGCAACTGACAAATGGCCTAATTAACACCACTGCTCTACTGCCAACTATCATCAATATACTTCTAATAGGAGTCTTAACAGGAATTGGAGAAGAATTTTTCTTTAGAGGAGCTTTCCAGAAGATGCTGATATGGTGTAAAGTGAATCATCATGTTGCAATTTGGATTGCAGCAACTGTCTTCAGTGCATTGCATTTTCAATTCTTCGGATTTATCCCTCGCTTGCTTCTTGGTGCCTTTTTTGGATATATATATTGGTGGAGCGGTTGCATCTGGGTGAACGCCATGGGACACGCACTCAACAACAGCCTTGTCATTATCTCTACATGGTGTATCAACAAAGGATATCTTTCAGAAGAATTTGACATGTTTGGGGTGTCTGAAGCCGGCTTACCAACCGCTTCCATAGTCAGTGCCATTTTAATGGGTATAATTATTTATGTGCTAAATAATAATGGAGTGTTAAAAGGACAAAAGACATTCCGAAAGGAGATATCACAAAACAATATTGCCAATGCCACCGAAAGTAAGTAAGGACCCGACCTACCGCGATGTTCTTGACAAAATAAAGAAGAAGGAATTCGCCAATGTCTATCTCCTCATGGGGGAAGAACCATATTATATCGACTTGATTGTAGATGCTCTTGAACGCAATGTAGTCAAAGAAGAAAATCAAGCATTTGACCAGCTTGTGTTTTACGGAGCGGATGCAGACTTAGACGTTGTGATAGCAAGTGCAAGACAATATCCGGTCATGGGTGATCGCCAACTTGTCATCTTAAAGGAGGCTCAGACCTGCTCAGGAAATAAGTCGCAACTTGATAAGTTTGCATCATACATATTGCAGCCCAACAATCAGGGAGTGTTTGTGCTCGCTTACAAAGGAGATAACTTGTCAGCCACTTCCGGATTGATGAAAGCTGCATCAAAAGCTGGCGATAAAGTCGTAGTCTTCAAAAGTCCCAAAATCCGTGATTATCAACTTGCGGGTCCTATCAAGGAATATTGCCGGATGAAAAAAATAGCGATTGAGGAGCAAGCTGTGCAGATACTAATAGAATATATCGGCAATTCTCTTCAGAAACTTTTTGGAGAAATCGACAAACTAATTGTAAGTGCCGGAGAAGGAGCTCAAAGGATCACAGCCGGGATGGTGGAAGAAAATATCGGCATATCCAAGGAATTCAATAATTTTGAATTGACCAAAGCCATCTCAACTAAAGATTATCCAAAAGCATTGCGAATACTCGATTATTTCAAGAAGAATCCGAAGAATAATCCAAGTGTGATGACTACAGCTATGCTTCAAAAATTTTTCAGTCAGTTGGTCGTAGCACACTATTCTCAAGACAAGACAGATAGAGGCCTGATGGAAGCATTACAACTTAGGAATACATATTCTCTCAGCGAGCTAAAGGATGGCCTGAGGATGTATTCTCCGAGACAATCGCTTGCGGCTATCTCTGCCTTGCGGGAGTTTGACTGCAAGAGCAAGGGCATCGGATCTCTCCAAAACGAATATGATCTTCAAAAGGAATTGATATTTAAGATTTTTACGGTATCTTGAGGCATTTATTAATTATTAACTATAAACTATTAACTATAAATTATCAATTATTAGGGTGTTCAGTTCTATGTGCCAAAAATCATGACTATATCATAAAGCGCCTCTCCGAGGCTACAGAGCTTTTGTTGGGAAGCCCCGGACTGAAGTCCGGGGTTTTGGCATAATAGCAGCTCTCCGAGCTGCTAAGTCATTTTAAATAAGAAGATATGAGTTTATTTGATATTGAATTGAGCAAAGCGTAGATAGAGTTTCTTTTCTCCTGCCTGAGTGAAGCGGACTGTGATGACTCCTTCACCCATGACGTAATCAAGTTTTGTGACCACGCCTTCACCGAGTTTTGAGTGGATAATATGAGTGCCAACCGGAACTTCTTCCGGACTGTGAGTGCCGGGAGTTTTCTCTTTAGAAGTGGCAGCAGTATGTAAGGAAGAAGAAGTGCGTGGAGATTCGTAGGAAGAATAAGATTTCTTTACGGGAGCCCTAAAAGAATTATATCGGTCCATTGGATTCACAAAAGATGTATGAGGAGTAGAGTCTGAGAAATCTGAAGAAGTCTCCATTTGCACAAACTTCTTGCCTATTTCAGTCAGGAATCGAGAGGGACGAGTCTGTACAGTCTGGCCATTGCGGAAACGAGTCTTGGCGTATGTCAGCACACAAGTTTCCTTCGCACGAGTCATAGCCACGTAAAGCAGACGACGCTCCTCCTCCACTTCATCAACGGAATTCATAGACATCGACGACGGGAGAAGCTCCTCTTCCACACCAACTACATATACATGCTTGAATTCAAGACCTTTTGCCGCATGGCAAGTCATAAGGGTAACCTTTTCATCAGAAGTTTCATCTGCTGAATCCTGATCGGTAGCGAGCATTACGTCTGACAGAAATTCCTGCATACCGTTATGCTCATTTCCCTCTTCTTGGCGTGTATCTACAAAATCTTTAAGACCGGCAAGAAGCTCTTTAAGGTTTTCCTGCTTGCTTATAGATTCAGGAGTATTATCATGATTTAAGACGGTAAGAATCCCACTACGATTGAATATGAGCTGCCCTAATTCGTATGCATTTGCACCTTTAGCATTGTCGTCGATAAATTCTTGAACCATATCACGGAAGGCTGTGAGTTTTTTGAGTGTTCCGGAATTTACCGCAACCCCTTTCTCTACAGGATTCTGAATCACTTGCCAAATACTGACATTTTCAGCTGAGGCAGCTTCTCCCAATTTTCTCAGAGTTGTGTCGCCGATTCCTCTTGCGGGATAGTTGATCACACGACGCAGAGCCTCATCATCGTCAGGATTGATGGCAAGACGAAAATAGCATACAGCATCCTTTATTTCCTTGCGCTGATAGAAAGAAAGACCTCCGTATATGCGATATGCAATATTGCGTTTTCTTAACGACTCTTCAAGGGCACGGCTCTGAGCATTAGTGCGATAAAGGACAGCGTAATCTTCGTATGAATCATGACAGCTCAAACGCGATTTGGCAATCAAATTTGCTACAAGATATGCTTCCTCTATGTCAGAATAAGTGGAAAGAATCTTAACTCTTTCTCCTTCATCATTCTCGCTATACACATGCTTCTTCATCTGTCGGGTATTCTTGTCGATAAGACTCCCGGCAGCATTGATGATATTCTGAGTTGAACGGTAATTCCTCTCAAGCTTGAATATCTTCAGATTCGGATAGCGACGTTCCATATTGAGGATATTGCCGATATTGGCACCTCGGAAAGAATATATGCTCTGTGCGTCATCTCCAACTACACATAGTTTCTTATGAAGAGCTGCAAGCTGGGATATTATAAGATGTTGGGCAAAATTAGTGTCTTGATACTCATCAACCAGAATATATCTAAAAAATTCCTGATAATGCCTGCAAATGTCGGGGAAATCGCGAAGAAGTATATTCATATAGACGAGAATATCATCAAAATCCATAGCGTCTGCCCTCTTGCATCGTTCGCAATAGGCTTTATAGATGCGTCCTGTCATCGGACGTTTCGCTTTTTTGTCGGCATTGAAGTTGTCGGCATCCTGAAGGTATTGATCAGCGTCTATCAGAGCATTTTTAGCATTAGAAATGACAGAATGGATTGTAGCCGGTTTGTAGATTTTCTCATCAAGCTGCATTTCTTTGATAATACTCTTTAATAGAGAACGCGAATCAGACGTGTCGTAGATAGTAAATGAGGATTTGAAACCAATCTCCTCAGCATGTTGCCTGAGGATACGAAGAAATACTGAGTGAAAAGTGCCCATCTTAAGCCGTGAAGCAACACGCTCGCCAACTACTTCAGTTATACGCTCTTTCATTTCACGCGCTGCTTTGTTGGTGAATGTAAGAGAAAGAATACGCCAAGGTTCGTAGCCGGACCTAAGCAGATCTACAATCTTATAAGTAAGGACACGCGTTTTGCCGGAACCGGCTCCGGCTATGACCAGAGAGGGTCCGTCTTTGTATACTACAGCTTCACGCTGCTGGTCGTTGAGAAGATCAAGATAGTTATAGTTGATTTCTGACATATTAATTTCTTAAGCGTGCGCTCGACTTTATTTAATATCTTAGTTTGTTTACTCATCTTTCGCAAGCTTAAGTTGAGGGTTATGAGGTTAACGGGACAAAGGGTTATTGCTTGCGAAGCTTAAATTATTTATAGATCAGGAGACCAAATTGGAATTTTAGGGAGGAAAGAATAAGAATTGTTATCATAGTCCATCTTGCAACAGAAATGACGCAAACCGTTGCTGACGATAAGATAACTTGAATGAAGCACCATATTATAACGAGCAATTTGATCGAAAACACTTTGTGTGATCGCTACTGTCGGAGCCTTGTATTCGACAATCACTGCGGGAGAACCATCACTACGGAAAACGACAGTATCGCAACGTCGCTTGGTGTCGTTGAGAGAAAGAGACACTTCATTAGACATTAAAGAAGCCGGATAACCGAGATAATCGGTCATCCAGGCGGTAAAGTGTTGTCTGACATATTCCTCAGGAGTAAGAGCCACATATTTTTTTCGCAATGGATCAAACACTTTCAGAGTTTTTTCTACTATGCGCAAACGAAGCTCCTGCAGCGGAAGGTTGAGGGGGGGCTGTTCTATCACTTATTATATTGAGGATCAAAAAGTGTATTAAGAAGATGTGCGAGTCGAAGCCCTCCTTTAAGAAGCTGCTGCTCGATAAGAGGAGTCCATTCGGCAATGTAGTCGTAGCTTATGTTGGTGCCTTCAGGAGTCTTATCATAAATTTCTGTGGCATACTCAAAAGTTTCCTTACCCCAATCATCAGGATCCATGCTTGAAATTATTTGAGCTTCTTCTTCCTTAGAGGCACGGTCAATTTGATTTTGCCATTCTGTGAAAGTCCAATTATGAGCTGATTCAACAAGACTGCTGTCCCAAATGCCATGTAGATTTCTGTCGCTGTTGAAATATTTGACCTTTACATTGTTGCCTCCACGGTCGGAAAGATGCCCCATGTGCATAGGCTGATGAATATCACCTAAGAAGTGAACAAGAAGTTTGAGAGCTAATTGTTTTTCCTCCAAGCTTGTCTTTGAGTCACCCAATATGGCATATTGTGATTTAATAGCTGTGGTGACATCACCGTTTTCATTACGTGGGAATTTATCATAATCATTTCCTGCATCGATATTACGATAATGCCAAGTCTTGGTATAGTCATATTGCGGAGTATGGCAAGCATTGTCAGCCCAATTAGACCAATATACTATGGATTTTCCTTCGAAGATAGAGTCACAAGCAGCTTTTGTAGCCGAAGTGAGGTGATTTTCAGCGATAAAAGCAGTAACGTCATGCCCTTTTTGACCCCAACCGAAAGCAGTGGCTGAAATTGAGAGCATGATGCCGAATGAAAGAATTGATTTAGCGTTCATATATATTCTCTATTGAATTTAATGCACAAAATTAGCAAAAAAAACTTGAAAAAGCAACTTTTATATAATAAAAAAAAAGTTCTTCGCACCATTGAGTTAACTTAATTGTTATATTAGTAACTACCCTTCTAAGCATGCTAAAAATAGATGTAAAGAAGGTATAACCAATTAGCATACAAGCCTTAAATGAACTATATAAACTAAATTAAATATAATATTATGAAAAGCAAGAATTTGACTTATACAGGTATCGTCACCCTGATTTTAGGAATCGCATTGCTCTTTATGCAGGCCACAGCCATTAATGTTGTTGTGATGGTAGTAGGAGGAGCGTTTCTCTTATCTGCCTTGATTGACTTAATCGTTGTGCTACGCAGCAAAGCTACTTTAGAAGCGAATGGCGAAAGGAAATCGACTTCCTCTATTTCGATTATATCGACACTTACGGCAGTGGCTACGGGTGCCCTTGGACTTTGGATGCTTCTGAATCCGGGTAGTTTCAGTGCATTGCTCGTATATGTTTTTGCAGCAATAATTTTGCTTGCAGGTCTTTACCATATAAGTATGCTTGGATTTGGATTCCGAAATGCCAGGTTTCCATTTGCATTCTACATACTTCCTATTTTGCTTGTCGGAGCCGGAGTAGTAGTGTTCGTACTTGGACCGGTAAAGATGATGAATGCTATAGTGCTTGTCACCGGCATAGCCTTGATTGTATATTCTGTATGTAACTTTCTTGAGGCTGCCGGCGAATCGAATTATATGAAAATTGAGAATAAATAAAAAAACATGAATCTGGAGAAAGAATATTTCAGCAATCGAAAGACTGTAAGAAACTACAGTAAGTGCCACATCTCAGATGAGCTACTTGACAGTATACTTGAACGCGCTATGCGTGCCCCGACATGTGGAAACATGCAGCTATATAGCGTCATAGTAACTCGTGACCCGGAAAATCTCAGGAAACTTGCACAAGAGCATTTCAATCAACCGGCATCTACTGGTGCTGATGTAATACTCACCATCTGTGCAGACTTCAATAGGTTTTCTAAGTGGTGTGAAGCAAGCGGTGCAAAACCAGGATACAACAATTTCCATTCATTTATTATGGCACTCACCGATGCTGTAATATACGCTCAGCAGATCGTCACTATAGCAGAGACAGAGGGCCTGGGAACTTGCTATCTCGGCACTGTCAACTATAATGCCAAGCAAATTTCTGAGCTACTTGAGCTTCCGGATCTTGTAGTGCCTGTGGCATCGCTTTCTCTTGGATATCCGGCAAATCCGGAAGAAGAGCAATGCGAGCGTCTTCCGCTTGAAGCTATAAAGCATAATGAGACATACCGTAATGATTCCAATGAAGAGGTCATGACACTCTTCAAAGCTAAAGATGACTTTGAGCCAAACAAGCAATTCGTAGAAGAAAACAAGAAGGATTCACTCGCACAAGTCTTCACCGACATCCGTTACCCGGAATCTGTCAACTTAGAAGTCTCCAAGTCATTCTTATCTCTTTTGAAAGATAAAGGATTCCTATCCAAGTCTTGATCTTAAGACTCTGGCAATAAACGAATGAAAATCCGAGAGAGATTCAAGCATTTACCCATTTCAGACATTGCCGATGAAGTGAATATTTCATTGGCAATGTATTCGCGTCTTATAGTGACGGCACCTCCGGGAGCCGGAAAATCAACTCTCCTCCCTCTTTCTCTATTAGAAAGCATTCCTGATGGAAAGATCTTGATGCTTGAGCCAAGAAGGATCGCTGCGCGACAAGTAGCAGGACGGATGGCTTCCATGTTAGGAGAAAAAATCGGCGACTCAGTGGGTTACAGGGTTCGCTTCGATTCCCGTGTCTCAGCCAAAACTCGTATAGAGGTGATAACTGAAGGCATATTGGAACGCATCCTTGTGGATGATCCGACCCTTGAAGGAGTTGCCGCAGTGATCTTTGATGAGTTTCATGAGCGAAGCCTTTCCTCCGATCTAACGCTTGCACTTACTCGGGAGATTCAAAATGTCATTCGGCATGATCTCAAAATTATTGTGATGTCGGCTACCATTGATGCCGAGTCACTGTGCAGGAAGATGGATTGCGGACATATTCACTGTTCGGGTAAAAAATTTGATGTAAAGATAATCCACGGAGAAGATTTTGATTTCAAGGATTGTGCATCAACAGTGGCAAGTGCCGTAAAAAGAGCAATGCGACTGCATGAGGGGAATATTTTGGCTTTTCTTCCGGGTCAAGCTGAGATATTGAAATGCTACGAACTGCTTTCTGATACAATTCAGGATGCCGAAATCCTTACTCTATATGGTATGCTTCCGCCAGAGAAGCAGCAGCAAGTATTATCGCCAAACGAAGGTGGAAATCGAAGAATAGTACTCGCGTCTCCTATTGCAGAGACATCACTTACTATCGATGGGATATCAGTAGTGGTGGATTCAGGCCTGTATCGCACTCCCGTATATGAACCGGCAACAGGATTAAGCCGTCTTACTACCGAAAGAATATCAATGGACATGGCAACTCAAAGGTCAGGGCGCGCCGGACGATTGATGGATGGAATATGCTACAGGTTATGGACAAAAGCAACTGAATCAAGGATGAAGGAGAGTCGACAACCGGAGATTGAATCATCCGACCTTTCATCAATGATGTTGACGGTGGCGGCTTGGGGTGAGACAAATCCTACGCGCCTACCATGGATCACCCCTCCCCCTGCCGGACATTTAGGGAATGCCAAAGATCTGCTTCGCTTGCTTGGAGCAATAGACAATGCCGGTCGACTGACAAAGAAGGGGGAAAGAATCGCTCAATTGCCTTGTCATCCTCGAATAGCAAACATGCTGACAGCAGCGGGCGATATGAAGGCAATTGCATGCGATATCGCTGCAATTCTCGAAGAAAAAGACCCTCTTCTTGATGAGTCGGACGCGGATATTTCCACCCGGATAGCGATGCTTAAGCATTTCAGGAAAAATAAAATCCCCGCTCAATGGAAAAAAATCGATAATATTTCGTCACAATACAAGAGGCTGGTCAAGGCACAAAAATATTGTGAGAATATTGAGCCGGAAGAAATTGGACGGCTTGTTGGGTTTGCGTATCCGGAGAGGATAGCTAAGCGTGAAGTCGATGGTCGTTACCGTCTTGCACAGGGAGGCAAACTCGTATCTCTTCATTCTTCTGATGATCTTGCCCGCCATGAATATCTTGCCATCGCTTCAATGGGAACGCGTATTTTCTTGGCTGCACCTGTTGATAAGGACTTCGTAATGTCGCAAGGAACTTGGATGGAGTGTGCTATGTGGAATAGCAATGAAGGGAAGGCTATAGTGAGAGAGGAGTTGCGGTTAGGACTTCTGTGTTTGGCAACACGACCTCTAAAGTGTGATCCCGGTCCTCTTGTAGTGTCAGCAATTGCGGCAGCAGCCCCCAAAGAGGGATTGACGATGTTTGATTTCAGTGATGAAGTGCAGAGTCTACAGCTCCGTATATCCGTTGCAGCTTCATGGCATCCCGAACTGGAATTGCCTGATGTCGCCACAGAAACAATACTTGCGAATGTAAAAGAGTGGCTTCCACTCTATATTGGACGGGCTTCGACAGTGCAAGAGCTACGCAAGATTGATATGCAGAATGTGATATTAGGGATGCTTACATACGAACAGCAACAATCACTCGAACGCATAGCACCTACGCATATAAAATTACCGTCCGGACGCAATGTAAAAATTCACTATCGGCGTGGTGCGGAAGTTCCGATAGTCAGTGCACGTCTTCAGGATTGCTTCGGCATGATGAAAACTCCATGCCTTGATGAAGGAAAGCGACCGGTCTTGATGGAGCTACTGTCACCTGGATTCAAACCGGTTCAGCTAACTCAGGACATGGAAGGTTTCTGGCGAGAGACATACTTCGAAGTCCGCAAAGAGTTACGCCGACGTTATCCCAAACATCGCTGGCCGGAAGACCCAAATAATGAATAATTAAATCTGGTAAATGGAAATAAGTATACATAATAATATTGTCTATTCGACGGATAAGAATCACATAAACTCGCCGGCTTTCTATGACTGCGTGGTGCATCTTATCTGCTTAGAAGGCAAAGCCATATTACTTTACAACGATCAGCCTTTCGAGATAGCGAAAGGAGACATTGCAGTACTTTCACGCCCACGGCTCGTAAGCATAGAAAACGCATCGGAAAATTTCCAATGCGAATACATTGCGGCTCCGGACAAGTTTCTTCATAATCTTCTTCCGGCCAACAACTATTCCATCCAGGGATGCGTCAGTTTGTTTTCAAACCCCATTATCAAGGTAAATGAGGAAGATGCATATAAATTCAGAAGAGACCTTGACAACATCAAGCTAAGGACTGATGACATTGACCATCGATTCTACACAGAGATGATCGGAAGTCTGCTTCAGACAATGATTTACGATCTTTTTGATTTCCATACTCGAAATAATGAGAATATACTGACAACTGATAGAGTCGGATACATCACTTCTCAGTTCTTTGCCATGATTGAGGCTGGAAAGCCCAAAACTCACAGAGAAGTATCTTATTATGCAAGTGAGCTGCATGTCACGTCGAAATACCTTTCAGATACCATCAAACGAGTGACAGGACACAGCATATCGTCATACATCAACAACGCGGCAACCTCGATAATTCTCGAATATTTGAAAGACAACAGACTTTCCATCACGCAAATAGCCGACGAGATGCAATTTTCATCCGTCAGCTATTTCAGTCGTTTTTGTACGAAACACATCGGTATGTCACCGGCTCAGTATCGTCTTGCCGGTGCTAAATAATGATGGACTTAAAGATTATCTCCAGCCCATGAACATTTTTGTGACCTCACCGTCGTGATGGTCGAAGAAAAGGCTTTTGCCTGTGTCAAGCTTGGCTATCTCTTCCATATCCTCATTGCTGAGCGTGAAGTCGAAGATATCAAGATTTTGCTCCATACGCTCTACATGTACAGACTTCGGTATGATTATTACCCCGCGCTGTGTGAGCCAACGTAGTGCGACTTGAGCCACAGACTTGCCGTATTTTGCACCGATTGCCTCAAGTACCGGGTTAGTGAAGAAGTTGTTGCGTCCTTCTGCAAGCGGACCCCATGACATTATGCGGCAGCCATATTCCTCCATATATTTTTGTGCTTGAATCTGCTGGTCGAAGACGTGGGTCTCCACTTGATTCACCATCGGAGGAATCTCCACATTACTTGCAAGATCGATAAGATGGTCTGGATAGAAGTTGCTTACACCAATAGCGCGGAGCTTACCCTCTTTGTAAGCTTCTTCAAGGGCACGATATGCACCATAGCGGTCACAGAATGGTTGATGCAGCAGCATGAGGTCGATATAGTCGGTGCCAAGTTTTCGGAGGCTTTCGTCGATGGAAGCCTTGGCTTTCTCATAGCCATAGTTTGAAATCCATACCTTTGACACGATGAAGATATCTTCACGGGGGATTCCGCTCTTTGCGATTGCTGCCCCTACCCCTTCTTCATTATGATATGCCTGGGCTGTATCTATCATCCTATAACCAACTTTGAGCGCATCGCTTACACAACGCTCACATTCTGCAGGGTCTACCTGATATACTCCATATCCTTCTATCGGCATTTCGACGCCGTTGCTTAATTTTACTGTATCCATAATTTTTGTTTTGTTTGCTTTTACAATTATAACGTATTAATTGTCATAATAAGATTTCACAAACAGCGTCAAAACTTTCACGATTCTACGAAATAACCACTATTATATAAATAAATGCTATAAGCTGAAAAAATATCGTTCAGCCTATACCACTAAAACTATTGTCGAATAGTTTCAGAAGTATCAAAAAGAAGATTTAGGGCAATTGATTTTTCTAAAAAAATAAACTTAAGCTAATAAATCGCCCTGTCCGAGACAATTTTTAGGATTTTTATTTGCGGTTTCACAAATTCATGAGTAAATTTGTATGGAGAACCATGAAGTTGTTTCGACTTCTTTATTTTACTCATTATGGGGAATAACAAAGTAAATGACTTTTTCGATTCCGGCAACGCAGTGCATGGCGAACCCGATTACGGGCTTGCCGAAAACTTTGTACGTACAGCCGGGGCATTTGCAAATACCACTTATCAGAGTGTCTATATCATCGACTATTTCCGCAAGAACTTCCTGTATGTGTCGCCTAATCCTCTTTTTCTTTGTGGAATGTCGTCTGATGCTGTTAAAAGTGAGGGCTATCAGTTCTATATAGATCATGTTCCGGCTGATGAAGTTGATATGCTTCTTGAGATAAACAAAGCAGGATTCTCGTTCATCAATGATGTTCCAATGGAGGATAAGTTGAAATACACAATCTCCTACGATTTCCACTTGGTAAACGGACGTGAGAAAATCCTCATAAACCATAAGCTCACTGCCCTTGCCTGTCAGCCAGACGGTTCTGTTTGGCTTGGACTGTCGGTGGTATCCTTATCAACTCATTCCGATGCGGGACATATCACCATGCACTGCCGGGATAAATCGGAATACTGGGAATATGATTTGGACTTCCACCGCTGGGAGAAGCGTACTGCGCCGATATTGAATGAGACAGAGAAAGAGATACTTACACTTTCCATGCAGGGATTGACGATAAACGACATCGCTAAACGAATCCATAGGGCTGTTGATTCAGTCAAGTCTGCGCGTCGCAGACTGTTCGAGAAGTTAGAGGTCAATAATATT
>JAIDTL010000063.1 GCA_029060725.1 Muribaculaceae bacterium
GTTGTAAAAGGAGATAAACCTCAAATCAAGGGTCAGGACGGAATGATGATTGTTGACTTACCGACAATTGTCAAGGATAAGCCTGTAAACAATATTCTTGAAGCCTTGGGTTATCTGCCGGGTGTAGTGAACAATAACGGACTTATTGGACTTGCCGGAGCAAACGATGTCACCATTATTCTCAATGGTGAATTAACCAACATGCCGATACAGAACCTCTATCAATTGCTCTATACGACACCTGTTGACAGACTGAAGGCTGTGGAGGTTATGTACACAGCCCCGGCAAAGTATCATGTCAACGGTGCGGTAATAAACGTAGTTCTGAAGACTCCAACACCTCTTGATGGATTGCAAGGTCAAATCCGCGCAGGATATAATCAGGCTCATTATGGTTCTTATGGCGGTGTGGTAGCCGCGACATATGCCTTTAAGGACTGGACCTTCGACCTTAATTACGGACTTACACGTACCAAGGGATGGAATCAGGAGGAAACATTCTCAAACCATCTGTTTCAAGGCAATCGCACGACGATTGAAGACAATATGCGGACCATATCTGAAAATTGGACAAATACCATCTATGCCTCAACCTCATATAAGAATTTTCGTCTGACCTATAACGGACAGATCACATCATCGGCTAAAGGCTGGAGCCTGTCAGACGGAACTCTCGGCAGTTTCACAAACAACTATACCTATGACGGTCCGATAAACTACCATAGCGTTGCAATGCGTTATTCCGCACCTTTTGGGCTGACTGTCGGAGGAGATTATACATATTACGGAGAAAAACGTGATCAGTCGTTGTTTCAGGGCAATGATTACCTTCTTGGAGAACTCAACAAGCAGGATATAAACCGTTGGCATATCTATCTTGACCAGCAGCATCTAATCGGTAAGTGGCAACTCAATTATGGAATTGAGTATCAGAGAGGTAACGACGGTAGCTCGCAAATTACTTATCCGACTGATGAATCGGAGGGATTCTCTGGCTCGATATCGGAAGATGTGGCCGATGCCTACGTTGGGTTGCAACGTTCTTTTGACTGGGGTCTGTCGTTCAATGTGTCGGCGAAAGGCGAGTATTACCACAACGACTATCAGCACAACTGGAATTTCATCCCTCAGCTCGGAGCCACATACTACAAGACACCGAAGAGTATCTTCCAGCTGAACCTGTCAACAATTCGCGTCTATCCATCGTATTGGGAACTTCATAACGGCACTTCGCATATCAATCCATATTCTAAAGTATTAGGAAATCCGGAATTGCAGCCTTATATCAACTATGCCGGTCAACTGAGCTACATCTTCAAGCAGAGATGTGTGGCCACGCTTTACATCCAATATGCTGACAAAGCAACTGTGCAGCTTCCGTACCAGTCTCCCGATGAATTGAGCCTCATTTACCAGACGATCAACATGAATTATAAGCGTACAATGGGGCTGAATCTAAACATACCATTTAATGTCGGCTATGTCTGGAATGCCACAGCGACAGCCAACATATTCAATCAAAGGGAGAAATCCGACCGATTCCATGACATAAGTTTTGACAACAAGAAATGGATATTCTATGGTGCTTTGAACAACTCATTCAAATTCAGTCAGAATTGTCCTGTTTCTCTTTCGGTCGACTTGACATATATCACCCCGTCAATTCAGGGACTTGCAGACCTTTCAAGCATGTGGAAAATTGATGCGGGTATGAAATGGCGCTTCGGCAAGAAGCGTAGTTGTGAACTTGACCTGCATGCCAATGACATATTCAACCGTTGGTCACCGACAATGACAATCAAGCACGCAGGGCAAGACTACAAAATGAGAGTGCGAGATATGGTACGCAACCTCAAAGTGACATTCATATGGCATTTCAACGGCTTTAAACCCAATATCGACTCTAGTATCGACACTTCACGCTTTGGAACTGGCTATAACCTAAAATAAAAAGTTTGTGATTTCATCAGTAAACTCCCCCAAAAAAGACTTGACATTCTGAATGTATCAGTAGAAAATTCTTAAATGCCTAATTATGACTGATATCAACGATTAATACAGATTAGTAAAATATAAGTTCGACCACTATTATTCAGGTAACGGCCCATATTTTATCAGATATGTAATCTTCAGTCTAATATTCCAACTAGGAGTTCTGTTTGACCAGAATATGATTCCTGTTGGAACAACACCGGCAAAATAAAGTCAAATTTAAAAGCAAGAAGAAGATTAACCGAAATTCACCTGATAACAATATGACTAGACGTACGAGTTTATTTCATCTTGAATTGCGTTTTAGAAAAATTTTATTTTTTTGGGTAGATTAACTATCTATTAAGAGGTTCATTTTAAACTATTATATTAGTCAATATAATAGTTGATGTCAATAATAGAAAAAAACCATATCAAAGAAGATTAATTTAGACACGATATGGCTTCATTTGTTTAACATTTACATACTCACGATACCATTAAGAACTATATCTGCATAACATTTAGTCAAAGATTTTAACATTGCTTCTATTAGCAATCGACCCTGATTCTCAATATGAGAATCCTGATTATATAAGCTTAGAAGAACTCTGGCATCCATTAGATATACAGAAGATTTATCTACTGCCTTTATATCAAAATGTGAAACACCGTAATACATACAATCGGGATAATTCCCTATAAGAGAATCAGGGAAAACATTATCAATGATATGCTTTTTCTGATCCGATCCTTCAATTTCTATGCAGAAATTGCCGGATTGAACATATCCAAAAACAGAGGACTTCTCTCCATGATGACATACGTACTCTCCCTCTTCGAAGGTTACAAGGTTGCCATGCATCTTAATCAAGTCATGCCAGAACTGAAGATCAATATCTTCAAGATATGTGTTGAGGTTTCTTTCCATAATACAAAATTACTTAAAATTTAGGACATATGAAAGAGGTGTGGTAATGTTTCTAAATTAAGAGAGGGAGAAATAGTCTAGATTTGACAATATATACAAATAGACATTAGACAGACCAAGTATTGAAGCCTGATCTGTCTGCGGATTGTCAAATACCTGAATGTCTAGCCGGATAAAGCGGCACACTTGCCGACATCAGATAACGAAGTTGAGGTTAAGCCATATCGAAGGCTTGTGTCCCGGCAGATGGTCAGTTGTGTGGACATTAATGTTATTAACTGTCGTTTCAGCCTTTACCTCTGACGTAAGTTGCTAGGATTGTTCGCGCTTAACCTCTGTGTCGTCAATCTCATCGTGTGTTGGAGCAAGTTCAGCCGTTATCTTGCGGTCGAGGGCGGTAAGTTCGGATTTGAGCTGCTTCAACTCATCCTCCTTACCCCACGTCTTTGAGATGATGGCTTCGAGGTGAGGGACATCTGTTTTGAGTTTCGCTGTCTTCTCATCACACTGGTGATGATGCAGAAAATCCTTACAAGCCAACGATATCTTCAAGACAAAAAGAAGCTCGATGATTTCTTACGGTACTCAAATGACTCTGGACAAATGGAATCGCAGTGACACTCAAGTTCTTCTTCTGATTGTCCGATTCTCGTTTAAAACAGCAATGAGTAAATACATAGGCAAAGGTGCAGGACTCAATGAATGAAATAGATTGTGAAACCACATAAAACTCAAATTCAGATTATTCAGTACATAATGTTAGAAGACAAGTGATTCCTTCGTTATGTTTAAAATCATTGTTTATTACAGAACAGAGAATCCTTAACATTGTTAAGAGTTGGTAAATTTTACATCTGACTCTAGTGATAATAAAGATTCTAAAATTTGATAAGTTAATAAGGATTGTATAGCATATTCAGAAATTCCCAAGACTAATGGTTTTATTATAAAACCTCAACCACATTCTTTTTTTATGGTATGAATAATCTTGACAATGAGTTTCACAAGAAATTGGCTGGATAGAGTATAATCACATATTAATTGAAACGTTAAAAATCAGAGATGCCTTATCTACAAATATTTTCATTTCAAACATGAGCAATTATTTATGTAAAAATGTTCTTATATCCATTATTGACAAGTATTAGGACTAAATCATCGTTTCTATATCTTTGCTAAGACACGATGGTAGTAGAAGGTTCAATGCTGCAGTTGATGATTCCTTTTTGTCACATAATAGAACTTCCACCCTATTGGGTGTTGAGAAAGTTGCTCATGATGCCTAATTTTGCAAAGCAGTTTTTGTTACAGATAAATTAATCATGGTAAGAAAATTCTGCACCAATGCGATAAAATCGCCACCAAAATAACTCGTAGAATATACTTAAAAATAGTCAGTATTCTGTAATATCAACTATCATGAATATCAACTATCATGGATTTAAAATAACATAACAACACAAATGAATATGTATAAATTTTTAACATTTTTAGTTCTTGCAGTCCTATTAAGTTCCTGCCAGAACGACGTTGAGGAATTGCTCTCATGCGATTCTCCAATGTTGGAGAAACCACAAACCCGATCAATCGACTCATCTAATGATTCTGGAAACGATTCAATCGAACTTTTGCCAGAATCAGAAGAATTGTTTTTGCTAAAACAGCAATATGAGTTGCGCAATAAGTCATTGTTAAAAGCTGCTGTTGCTTCCACAGATGATTTCTTCTCGGAGAATATATACGCAATAAGAGAAATGCCTATTACAATTATGGTTCGTTCTGTTGCCACAGGTTCAACAGCAAATAATAAATACATGTTTGTGAAGGAGAAAGGAAAGGAAGTTACATTAGGTAATTCTGGGGAAGTACCAGGAAGTAAGTTCTATTTAAAGATCCTACCAGCCACATCAGGTATCCCATATCTCATATATTCTAATGTAACTAAAACACCTTTGGCAGTCGGTCAATATACCAATAATCCAGATAACAAGATCCTTATGACTGCAAAAGATGAAAGTGGGTCAACATTCAGTATGGGTTGGGATCTTCTACCTGCATCATCTAATAAAGGCTATTTTGCTATTGAGAGTCAATCTTATCTCGGGCAATCAGATCCCAATAATATGTGGTCGGTTTTTAATTATGTATTGGAGGCAAAAGCTGATAATAAAATCGGCTATGCACAAAGGGTAAATAATAAGGCTCAACAAGAATTTCAGATTACGCCAGTTGAAGATTTTGCTCTAACAGAAGTTAAATATGATCTTGAAAATGCTACAATTAATTATGGATCTGACATTTATGGCGAGATGGTGGAGATTATAAATACATCTGACGAGGAAATAGATAATATGCCTTTCTCCACATTTGTATCTGGTATAGAAACAAGTCAGTTTTCTCAACAACAAGGGAAACTCAATTTAAAGATAGTAGACATGTATGATCTTGTATTCCCACGTCCGGTTGCCATTGCTAAAAAAGCAACTATTACGGGTGTTAAGTCTGATGCATCTTATAAGAGCAGCCCACAAAAATTTTCTAGAAGATGGGACTACAACAATACTGTTACAGTGAGAAAACACTGTCTACTGCAACTTACATGCAAATTTAAGACCTTTAACCTTGAAGTACCCTATACTGCAACAGCTCAATGTGATGGTAGGATTGTTAAAGTTGCAGGGACCTGGAAAGGTAATTATATAGCAAATCCTGACCATAATAAGCCTACATTGCTAACTCATTATTATGATTTGGAGACTGGTGAGGAACTGATGTATTCTATGGAATACGATGAAACTTATAAAAGATATACTATTAATAGATAAAAGACAATGAAAGTACACATTTTATTAACTATATGTATTTCTGCTATATTTGTAAGTTGCTCTAATGAAGAGCAACTTATAAATAATCTTGAAAACACGGAGATGACCGGTATCTGTGTTTTACAAGAAAGAGATCCAAAACTCCCAACGGAACCTTTGGAATATCCAATAGAAACAGAAGAAGCCTACAGTCGAAGCAATGGCCCAACAGAGGGAAAATTGGGCTACTCGTATTTTGTAGGGAACTCCCTCATCGGAAATCCCGAAAATATAGGTGCTAAGGTGCTGGATATAAACAAAATTAAAGATTTTGATTCAGAGTTTGTTGACAGCACCGAGATAAATAACTATGTTTCAGATAGATTTTCATATACGGATTATGAAACATACGAATCTCATTTATTTGAGACAAAAAAAATAACCACTGGATTTAAGATAAAGCTTGGGTTGTTTTCGTTAGGTAGAAAATCAACCAACTTATCTACGTTTTCATCAGATCTCACCAGTTCGCAAACTGTAGTCTATGGCGAATTGAATATGATGTATCGGTATAAATCATATTTACTCAGAGCCGAAGGAGAAGTTAATAGGAAATATTTTGCACGAGATTGCCAAACTAACAGTTTCAAACGAAACCTTTATGGCTCATCAATTGGTAATTTGATTGAAGCATATGGTCCCTTTGTGCTTGCCGGTTATGTAACCGGAGGTAAGGCGGTTGCACTATTCGCAGGTGAAGGCAAAACTTACGATAGTAAAGAAAAAAGGACAAGTGCCATGGAAAGAGACATTGATGCCTCTTTCCAATGGCATGATAAAAAAGATTCTGTCGGTGGAAATGCTAGTTTCGGGAAAACAGATTCTGTAATGAATGGTAGCACCTATGATATTAAAAATCTAAAAACAAAGCTTTGGATTGCTGGTGGAATACCTATAGGAGCAACTCTAAACAGCACTATAGATTTGGCAAAGGTAAGCATTGATCTCGAACCTTGGGTTCAATCTTTAGCCGATCCTTCCAAGCACTCTATTATTGATATTACAAAAGATGGATTGTATCCCTTGTCAGAGTTTGTGCTTGAAGAAAATTTCAAAAAGAGAATCGATAATACTGTTATGGGTATTACTTCAGCGAACAATAAAATTATTGTTCCATACATAGAAATTACCCGCGTTTTCAATCGCTATAGCACCTCTGGAGTTGCTTTATACAATGTAGCAGCTGTACTTGTAACACGACAAGGGGACAGAATAATATTAAGAACAGGCGATACTTCATCAAATTCTGATTACGAATTAAGTCGCAATGAAAACTCGTCTGTATTTTCTGCCAAAGCCGAAGATATTAAAAATAAGATTGGAAATATATTTAAGCTCAAGATAGAAAGCAATTCTGTAAGCAGGTTAAATCCATTAATCGGTAATCCTCTTTGTATAGATCTAAAAAAAATCAATCTTGAATCTATGCAGAGGCGTCCTCAAGCCAGTTCCGGCATCGTCTACATATATGATCCGGATAATAAAATTGCTTTCTCTTATTATGACGATATTGTGAATGGCGATATAGTTTTGGATCAATATGGCATAAGGGATTGGGCAGAAACAATTCCTCAAAAGAGTATTGCTATCGCTTCAATAGCAAATTTATATCGTATTATTGGCTTATAAAAACTATTTTTCAATGAAAGTAATATTTTATATCCTCCTGTTATTCACTGTATGTAGCTGCAGTTCTGACGAGCCGGGCAATAAGTTAACACTTAGTGATTTATTGCATACTTCATGGACTGGAGAGCAAGTGGAAACTATGGAAAATGGAGAGATTCAAACAATAAACTTCATAGTACTATTTTCCACTGAGCAAGAGGGCGTTGTGACATATTTGAGCTCAACAGGAACTCCTATACAGAACTTCCCTATCTATTATAGAATTGAAGGTGATGTCATGTTCTTAAAAGGAGCATTTAATGGAGAGTATAGAATTATTAAACATTCCCATAATGTAATAGATATGGAAGCATATTTACCAAATCATAGTTTAATAACTCTATGGAAAAAATAAATAAAATATGAAGTCCCTATTAGGTACCATATTATGTGCGATATTGATGTGTATTCATACTAGCTGTTCAGAATCACCATCGAATTTGTACATAAAAATGAACGATGGCAATGTCATATCTTTGCGTCAGGACAAGGAAGTTTATTATGAGACGGAAAATGAATTCCAATGCGGATTATCTTTCGGATTTAATATGAACTATTCGTTCTTGGCAAATAACAATGTCAATCTCGTGCCTGACTCAACGATAAGTATTATGGGATATGATGACAGGTATTTAGGGTTGTGGGAAAAAGCTTCTTTCGGAAACTGGATAGAGAACTATGGACTGAAACCCAATAAATCGTATTATATCGCTTCATGCGTATATGTCATTTACCTGCCACTTGCGCCAGATGGTTATTATCTGTTTCCCATAGCCGATTCACAAGACTCCATTGGTTTTGTTCCATCGTTGGGATATAAAGGGTCAATCGTTAAAACCAACAAGGCTTCTGGAATCTCTATAGCAAGATCTGGAAGTCGATATGTTGGATATGATGAAAATGGAGACTTAATAGCACAGGAAATACCAAATTTAAATAATAATATAACATGGAAGTTTCTTATCAAAAGAAATGGATGGGATTAGTTATCCTGACCATTTGTTTCATCTCAGGAGCATTTTGTTCTTGCTCCAATTCAGATGAACCTATCATGCCAATTGGCGACACGTTTACCGAAACGACATTGAGTGATGCTAACCAGTGTCATTCTCTGATATTAGGAAATGGGCGAACAGTAGAGTTGGAAGACACCTTGATTCATGAATTGGATTTTACGGGTGTAGATTTGAGCAGAGAAGTTGAAGTCTTCGCCACTCGAAGCCATGATGGTGTGGAATACGGTTATGATAAAATAGTGCCCGAAGGAGATGGCAAATGGAAAAAGTATCTCCTACGAGGTATGGAAGAATGGGGAATTCAACCGAATACTATTTACATCGGACGATATGAAACAGTTTATAAAGGACTCCCGACTTCTCCCGCCTATAATATCTCCCCGGCAGATTACAATGAGGAAGGTGCACCCAAAAACGCAATGGGTTGGATTCAAGGAAGTAACCTCTTCGGTTTTTGGCAAGCCCAAACTTCTGATGCAACAATAGTTAATGGCTTGACTAGGGTTTTTTATGTTAACTGTGATGTTTCTGGAAAATCTCTTAATTTTTATGCTCCTAATGATCCCAAATACTTTGTATGGGCATATGATTTGATTCCAAAAGGTTCTTGGAATTGACAAAGCATAATATATCAATATAGGGTACAAGTTTTAACTTGTACCCTATATTGATATATACTCAAAGGATAGTCTCTTTACTAACGCATTAGATTTAACGATAAGGATCTAATGCAATGGTATCAACAGGTGTCATTATGACTAACATGAGCATTTGTCTCTTTGGGATGATTATGGTAACCAGTCCCCCTGGCAGGTTTGAGACTGGCTACCTAAAATTATATTTTACTTCCGGCGGAGCGGAAGCCTCCGGGCGGAGTTACACCACAACCACCGATTATGATGCGGGAGCTTAATGGTTCCCGTTCACTGTATTTTTTGGGGGGTCTGCCACTATTGTTTTCTTTTCGCCGGTGGCAGGTGTAGGTACGTCTGCGATTTGGGCTGTCTTTGGCTAATCATCGCGTTTGATTTCCTCGCCGTCATTTGGATTCTCTTGCTTTGGAGCCAACTCGGCGGCGATCTTACGGTCGAGGGCGGCAAGTTCGGATTTGAGCTGCTTCAACTCATCCTCCTTGCCCCGTGTCTTTGATATGATTGCTTCAAGTTGGGGAACATCAGCTTTGAGTTTCGCTGTCCGTTCCTCATACTGGGCGATGATGCCGGGTATCTTCTCCAGAGCGTTGACGAAGTTCATACAGGCGGCATGGGTGTCGCTTATGGCGATGTAGCCGTTGTTGTACTTGTATTTCAGCGGCTATCGCATCTGAGAGCCTGCGGGGCTTACCTCCCTGCGAGTTATAGGCCGGCTGGAGGGTCAGAAGGTTATCCAGGGCTTCATTGTCTGAGGTTTCCTGTGTGGCTTCATATTGAGCCAGCACTTTGTCTACTGTAGTGCGGGAGATGCCCAGTTTGCGTGCGATACCTAGACAACTGTAATCTCCGTTACGGTAAAGATGGACGATTGTTTGTATGTCTATCACGGTTAACATTTTTGTGTCGGGCTAATTTCCATAAATATAAGAAAAATTCCGATGGTTAAGTCCTACATGGTGGCCCATTCTTGAATGAGCGCCCTGGCCAACTTTTCAATGATTATTTACAGCTGACATACGAAGGAGAGTAAACAGTTTTCATGATATATTAATCCCTCCGACGGTAATCGCCGGAGGGATTTTTCATTAATCATTTTTCTGAAGAGCTTGTTCAAAATCATATCTCAAACTGATAGACTCTCCTTCTTTAGTCCATCTTTTCTCGAGGTCATTTAAGAACTTTTTCTTAGCCTTATCGCTTGCTATCAAAAGCGGTTCAGACCATTTATAAGAGGAAATAAATAATCTTTCACCATTTTTCTTGCAGTCATAATGACCAAAATCACTCTCCGTTCTAATAGCTTGATCCAAGAAGTAAGCATCTTCCAGATCTTCAACATCCCTTAAATAGAGGTCAAAATCGGTACTTGCCATGACACAATAGTTTTATTAAACATTTGTTTCTTCTTCTCTGTCGTCTATGTATATAGTTTCCGTGGAATCTACTTTTTCTAATTCTTCATATTGATGTCTCAGACCTAAAATCACATTGAATCTTTTGAAGAATCTAAGGAACTCATCAACAGTCTGGTCTTTCTCAAAAGCTATGTCTTTGACCGAGCCATCTTCTTTGTCTCTACATATAAAACTGAATGAAACTCTCTCCGAGTCTCCGGAAGCATAGAAAGAGATACCGATAAACTCATATCTCGCTTCATCTATGCCCTTTTCTTTCATATATGCCTGTATACGACAACTGTCAAAATCTGTCATATCTGCTGCTGCAGTGCCTATGTAGTCATTATACTGTACTTCCGCTTTCATTTTTACACCTCCTTTCCGTCATAATTTTTGCATCATATATAATGCAATGACAAAATAATTCTTAGCAAATATCATGCCATATTCAATTAATTTTATGAGACTAAGCCACTTCACCCATCATTTTTCTGTGCAAAGTTACTGCGGTCGGAAGCGGAGGGAGAAACGAGAAAAGAAAAATTGACCGTAAGGTCAATTCTCTTTCAGGTTTGGAGAGTGGGGTTAAAATTCCCATGAGCCTTGAACCATTGTGTAGTCGGCATCAACGGTTCCCTTATGCATGTATGCCCAAATCGGGAGGCTGTTCTCCTGAGTACGTTGGCAATCTTCTGATTACAGTCTATGACATTATGAAAAAATGAGTGGATACATGTCCCGAATGTAGAATTAGCTATACCATAATCAAAAGCACAAAAGGAGATATGGCAGATGTACAGGAAACGCAATTAGTCAATATGCCCAGATAGTTCTTACAAGAACGTCTATATACAATTAATTATTCATTGTTTGTCAGGGGATACTACTGAACTGGATTTTTGTTGACTAGAATTACTTGGAATAGGTTTAGAGCTTTATTTTTAGGGAGATGAGGGTGGTAATTTATCCCATGTCTAGCGAACAAAAAAACAGCGCAGACCGAGAAATTTGCTCTATCTGCGCTGTCGCTTATATTCTACGAGACGTATGAGTTCGAGCAGAATGATGATAAACTGCTTTCGGTTCCGCGACCATTGAGGGTTGCTGAGACTGAGAGGAAGATGGAGAATCTGCCTTCATGGAGTTGACCTCCGGCTGAGGCTGCTGGGATTGCTCCTGCTTCACCTCCGTACCGTCATTCTCATCGTGTTTCGGAGCAAGTTCAGCCGTAATCTTTCGGTCGAGGGCGGCAAGTTCGGATTTAAGCTGCTTCAACTCGTCCTCCTTGCCCCACGTTTTGGAGATGATGGCTTCGAGCTGGGGAACATCAGCTTTGAGTTTCGCTGTCCGTTCCTCATACTGGGCGATGATACCGGGTATCTTCTCCAGAGCGTTGACAAAGTTCATACAGGCGGCATGGGTGTCGCTCATTGCGATGTAGCCATTATTGTACTTATACTTGTAATTGCCCTCGACAACAAAGCGGTTCTGAACACTCTCCTTGCCGTCAACCAATGTTCTCTCCGAAATAATGGAAACGGGAAATCCATATACCTCACCGATACGCTGGTAATGACCGTGTGTGTCAGTTTTTGTCGCCAGACCTTGCAGGTGGATACCCATGTTCTTCTCATCGGAAAGGTTACAGGTGTCAATCTTCAGGTCATTCAGAGGATTACCGTCCTTGTCTCTCTTGACAACGGACTGATAACGCTCCCAGTCTGCCTTCATCCGCTCCAATGCCGCCTCGTTGTTGGCAATGTCGTGGGTTATGGTCTGGTATCTGAATTTGCTGTCGGCAATACCCTTGCTGTGCGCCTTGCGCTCACTTTCCAGCGATGCGATACGCTTTTCAAGTTTCGCCTTGTCCAGCAAATCGGTGTTGCCACTAAGAATAGCCATATACTCCGAGAAGTTCATGCCGTTCTTCTCATCCATAGCACCCTCGTCGATTGTTCTCGCTCCCAGTGCGCCGGATTTGAGCTGGTCTATGAATGTAGCCTTGCAATGGAGAAGGTTGAACTTGTAGGAGTCCAGAGATTTCTCAACTGCATAGATGATTACGTCCACCTTATTGTCAGCGTATAACTTAGCTATCTCATTGCCTGCACGTATCGCTCTGCCGTCCCTCTGGGTAAGATCAGAGGGTCGCCACGGCGTGTCCAAATGATGGATTGCAACAGCTCTGCGCTGGGCATTTACGCCTGTTCCCAACATGGAGGTTGAGCCGAACAGAACACGGACATCACCGCTGTTCATCGCCTCGATGACAGCCTTCCTTGACCTTTCTGTCTTACATTCCTGAATGAACCGTATCTCATGCGCCGGAATACCGTAATCCTCAATCAACTTGCGTTTGATTTCGGAATAGACGTTCCACTCGCCCGGTTTGTATGTGCCGAGGTCGCTGAAAACAAACTGAGTGCCTTTCTGAGCATCATACTTGCGATAATATTCCGCTATCATCTTGGCACAGTGAGAGGCTTTATTGTTAGGGTCATCCTCGTATGCAGGGTCAATCATACGCATGTCCAACGCCATCTTACGGGCATAGTCCGTAGCGATGAGCATCTTCGCCTTCTCCTCCGTCTCCGACAGGGGCCCACGTCCCAATATCGTGGCGTCGCCGGTCTTGGCGAACTCCATCAGCTTTTGGATAAACTCCTCCTGCTGCGGTGTCGGGGGAATGTTGTGCAGTATCTCATTCTTATGGGGACGGTCAACACCGACAGCCTCCGCCGTGCGGTAGTCGGTAATCTCATTGTAGAACGCCGCTAACTCCGGCACCTTGATGAAGTAGCGGAAACGCTCTTTCGCCACGATGTTGTTCGTAACATTGAACTCAAAGTCGGTTGTCTTCTTGGCGAAGATAGCCGCCCATGCGTCAAAACAGCGGATGTCCTGACGTTCCAGTTCATTCGGTCGCAGATATTTGAACAGAAGATACAACTCAGTAAGGGAGTTGGAGATTGTAGTGCCACTGAGAAAGGTAGCACCCAAATCCTTGCCGTTACGCTCCTGAATGGTTCTTATCGCATAGAGAAGATTGAGCGCACGTTGGCTTCCCTCACTGTTGCCCAATCCTGCCACTCGGTCATGTCGGGTATTGAACATAAGGTTCTTGAACTGATGACTTTCGTCAACGAAGATGTGGTCGATACCCATCTGCTTGAAATCAACCACACTGTCTTTGTTCTGCTCCATCTGATACTGCAACGTGGCTATCTTGGCGGTAAGATTTTCTTTCCGCTTTATCAAGCCTTTTAGCATACCCCGGCTGATGTCGTGTCCTTGCTGTTTCACAACTTCCAGATTTTCCTCAACGGTGTCAAGTTCCGCCTGAAGTATCTGCTGCTGTATCTCCGGAGATTGGGGTATCTTGCCGAACTGGTCGTGCGACATTATCACGCAGTCATAGTCATTGTTCTTGATCTGGTTGAAGAACGCCACACGGTTATCAGCATTGAAACTCTTTTCAGCGGCGAACAGGATACGGGCATTGGGATATGCCGTCTGATAGGTCATGGCTATCTCGGCTACATTGGCTTTAAGTCCGATAATCATCGGCTTGTGGGCAAGTCCCAGACGCTTCATCTCGTGTGCGGCAATACACATTATAAGTGTCTTGCCCGTACCCACCTCATGGTCGCATATTCCTCCGCCATTCTGTTTCAGCATCCAAACACAATCCTTTTGAGACTGATATATTGAACTAAATCCATAGCGGTCTTCCAACAGCTTCATGTTGAGGTCGGGGAAAGTCTGGTGTGAGCCGTCATACTGGGGACGCACGAAACAGTTGAACTTGTCATTGTAGAGATTGACAAGTCTTTCCTTGAACTCAGGTGACTGCTCACCCAGCCACTCGGAGAAGCCGTTGCGTATCTCGTCAATCTTGGTATTGGCAAGCTGTATCGCCTCGGTGTCCGGCACCTTGATGTCGTTGTTGTTCTCATCCTTGCCGATAGACTTCTTGAT
>JAIDTL010000064.1 GCA_029060725.1 Muribaculaceae bacterium
TACATTGTCTTTCCTTATAAGATCGTCGATTTTTCCTAACAGCCCATCGTAATGTGTTGTAACTAAAAGCTGACTTTTTGATGAATCAAGAAGGAATTGTTGAAGAATATATTCCATTAGATCCGGATGAAGTGACGCGTCCATTTCGTCAATCATTAGAAATGATCCTCTTTGAGTAAGTTCAAAAATTGCAGCCTCCAATCCAAGTAGTCTACGTGTCCCATCGCTCTGATGTTCCAGATTTAGATTATATGTCTCAAGGCCACGATAATTTTCTACTGTATGTTCAAAACTGAAATTCTTAAGTCCCTTTTCATCAGACTGCTCTCTCATGTCTGTGATGTTAAAATCTGCTGTATTGAGAAAATTCAGCATATATGATCTGAATTTATTATTCTCTTTCAAAATCTTACGTGCAAATCCTGTCATGTTGGTCGTTGGATAGATAGTTGGCATAAAGCCGGAGATAATCCATTTACGTATTTGGTCAACATGGTTAAACTTCATATTCACACGTCCGCGAGCCGCAAATACGGACATATTCGGCAGACAATTTAGCGATAACATTTTCTGAGATTCCGAATCAAGTTTCTGAGCAACGGGATTTATTTTTATCACAGATTGTCCTTCTTCAAATCTACGTTCAAAGACCATGATTGGTTGGACGGTCTTGTAATACGATAGTTTCTCAAAGATTACTACATCTTTAGTTAATTTTAACTGATACCAGTATTTTATCCCATCTATCCATATCTTAAGATTGAATTCAGATGGTTCAGACTCGGTCTGCTGATCAAGAAGAAAAGGTTCTATGCCAGTGCTAACTTCCATATTCGCAGGATTTAAAATCCAGAATTTGTGAAGTAATTCCAAAGAATACAGGAGGTTGCTTTTTCCACTTGCATTTGGACCGAAAACAACTGCAAATCTAAGTAGCCGGGTGCCGTTAGGCATTGTTACTACATGGCTGGATTCAATACTTGTATCGGAGGTTGCCTCGAAAGATAGAACAGTCTCATCTTTGAAAGACAGTATATTTTTAAAAGAAATTTCTTCTATCATATTTTATAATTATATTTCCGCAAAATTAGTAAAAATATCCGAATTATAAAATAGAATATAAGAAAATCTTTATTCTGTTTCTATTGTTGGCGATTTTTCATATTGCGTTTAAACGAAAACTTCGTTTGGTATGTATAGCGTAGAGTAATTCGATTTCACTACTGATCCGTTGGAAAAAGTTATTCCGTTGATGATTTCTAATCCATGACTTGAGTGAATGTGGCCGAAAAGATGGGCTTTTAAATTTAGAGTTGCCAATTTTTCAAGGAGTCTCTCCGAGCCATAATTTATTCCTTCATCTAAATCTAAAATTCCGTATGGTGGAGCATGAGTAATTAATATGTCGGTGTCAGTTGGAATTTTTGCATAGTGTATATTTTCGCGTCCACTGATGCAATCCTCCATAAACATGGGAATGCCATAGAATTTAATACCCTCTATTTCAATTCTGGTATTACAGAGGTAATGAGTGTTATTGTCAAGTCCTTCAATTTTCGCACCATACAGACTGTCGTCATGATTTCCTGCTATAAAAATTTTATGCTTATAGGAAAGGTTGCAAAACCAGTTGATAAAATCAAAAGCTTCATCTTCAGTCCCAGCCATACAAAAATCACCGGAATGAACAACAACATCGGCTTCAGGCAATTCCCGAAGCCGACGATGACATCCATGAGTATCAGATAGATGTAATATTCTCATGTATTAAAACTTTAATGATCTTATATCAATGATAAGAATGCTATTCATTGTTTGTCCAATAATCTTCCTTTTCAATGTCTATGGTTTCTCCATCTTTTATTAATCGAATTTGCCAATCGTTTTCTGGGAACTGTTCAAGAAACTTTTTAGGATTGGAAGTGTGCATTGGAATAATCATATTAGCGTCTATTTCCTTAAACATTTGTTCAAGAGTATGAGTATCAGCGTGTCCGGAAGTATGTACGTATTCGTAATCTTGTCCAATGGCTTTTGCAAGATTTTCATTATAAGCAGGCGATGCCGGATTAATATAACCATTCCACATAGAAAGATACTTCTGAGTCTTATCTTTTGAGAACGTATCTATTAGAGTTTGAAACTGTGGTGTTGAGCGAGCTATGAGAACACATCCTTTCCAGTTTATCAATCTTCTAAGTTTTCCAGATAGAAAGAATTTTGGATATTCCCTATAAAAGTGATCATAATTAAGAACATACGGTACACCTTTGTCAAATTCATAGAATCCTTCATTAGGGTATTTTTGATTATCGCCATTTTCATCGGGAATGGCAGTCCAACCTTCATCGTTCCTGTTCCAGTCATTTTCTCCTATAACAGAGTTTAGGATATCATACTGGTATTTGTCCATAAGCAGTGGACGACCCGCTTCGGCAGCTGCCCTATAAATCTCGAATAGACGGTCTATATTCGTGGAAGAAACGAATACAACATTGTATTTGTTTTCTTTGAAAAGTGTATTGAAGCGGTCTTCTATAGTGTATTCAGGTTTTGCGTTAGGATTTTCTCTTTCAATATTGGTACCCTCGCAGACAATTGCTTTTACCGTAGGAATTGATGTGATTTTGTCGTAGAACTCATCTCCAAAGCATCCATGTGCACGAAAGTCTCCTGTGTGGAAGACTATATCTTCATCATTGTCTTTATTCTCGATGATGAATCCGTAAGCATCGTATGCAGAGTGATCCATTTTTACCGGTTCAATAACAAAAGGACCAAACGAGAATTTTTCTCCGTCAAGAAATGTCCTTACATTTTGACAACGTATAAGAGTTTCTTTGGCTTTTTCTCCAGCTTCTCCATTTATGAAAGTGAGTCGACGCTGGAGCTTACAATAAATGTCATGGGCTATATGACCCATATATACAGGTATAGAAGGATCTGCTTCTGCAATTTTTCCTATATGGTCACCATGATAATGAGTAATCAGAAGAGCACTTTTTGAGGTGTCGCCACAATTCAGACCCTCAATAAGTAATGGTTTTTCACTTGATGGAGCTCCGGGAAGTTGATCGCCAAAATCAACGAACAACTTCCAACCGTCCAACTCGTACTCTGTAATGCAGCCGCCTATTTGGTCAGTGCCACGATGAATTGTCATTTTCATAATTTCAGTTTGAAACTATTGTCATCAATAAAAATTATTTCTTTTCTTATAAAATTATTGTTTATAAGATCTTCAACGTCTTTTCCAAGAGCACGTATCTCTGAGTCTTTTATAGCATCAGATATAGCATCGGATACGATTTTTTCAAATTTCTCACGTTGAATTTGTGAAGAATTTATCTTTCCGTCGGCATCTTTTTTCTCTGTGAAAGCAAACATAAAAACAGGTGGTTTATCCATTTTTACTGATGGAAGAAGGGTTTTGAGATCCCTATACCTTTTATCATTAAGTTTATCTACAACCTCATTCATCTCAGATGCGAATGTAAACCATCGTTTTTGGGGTTGAATTGAGGAATTTTCATCACCAATTCTATGCGAGCCTATCATGGCAGCAAAATCCGTTATATGTGTTACACAATTTTTGGTTGATCCCGATCCCGTCTTTAGTTCTAACACATATAACTGACCTTCTCGATCAATGGCGACGATGTCGAAGCGAGGGTTAGGATATTTTACATATTCCTTATTTGTATCTTTATATGCTTTATTGTAACAGTTAGAATTGAATGATACCGCATATTCTATGTCAATCACTGCGAGTTCCCCCTCATTCAGGCATGATTGATTATGAATCGCAATCGACTGCTGATCATCCCTCTCCTGTTTAGGATTTTCCTTAAACCATAGATCCATTACCTTCTTAGCATGAGTAAAGTATTTTTTAGGATCCTCAATCACATCGGCATCCTTGAAAGATGAAAGCCATATAAATTCTGAAGGGAGATGACTCTTCTTGAGATTAAGATACTTCTTGTCAAGACTCAATCTATTCTTTACTTCCAAGATTTTTCCTCCTCTGTAATAAATATGGAGACAGCCACTTCTAAGGCAAATCAAAAGTTCGCCGTCTTCCTGAGCGTGCTTTACGATTCCTTCAAATTTTTGAGGGAGTTTAAAGGATGCTCTGTTCTGATAATTCTCAAAACGTTTACTCATTTCGTCTAGTCGGTTTAATTAGTAAATATAAAATAAGCGTAAGCTGCGGGGTACATCGTTAACGGAGGTCCTGAGAAAACCTTGCAGACAGATGTAAAAATGGCAGCCCACGCTATGCGTGAGAAACCATTATACTATCCTTGTCTGCTGTAGAAATTTCTCAGGTTTCCGTCAACAAGAAAGCATAACGCTTCTTCAATTCCAAATGTCAATGAATCAACTTTCATTGATTCACTTGCAAATTTAAGAAAATATTTTGGAACTGAAAAATTTATTTTAAGGTTTCTTCACGCATAGCAGGCTTACCATAACTATAATATTACTCTATTTTGCCATATTCTATTGGTTTAATGTTGTTTATCAATAGTTTCTCATAATTTTCTTTGCCCAGAATGGATTTCAGTTCTTCTTCTGAGATGAAATTTCCGGGGTCGCTTTCGTATGTGTTCCAGCGAGATGTGATTGAGGCAATTTGGTTGTCCGGAGTTACTTCAACAGCAATAAGCGAGTAACCATATTTATCGCGTGGAAATCCTTTTCCCGGAATACTTGGTACATCCCACCAGTCTCCATTTCCGCACAAGTAGAAGCGATTGCCGTTGGCGGTATAAGCTTTGAATGACTCTTCGGAAATGACAATACACCATGATACCATTTCGAAATAATCGTGAGCTTCTTCGAAATTTCTAAGGGCGGTGACAGAATAATCAAACTCAATATTATCTTCTTCGACCTTATTCATTGGGTCCAAGCCAAGAATCTGACATACAGTTTCCGGATCTATTTCATTGAATGTATTATCAAAGAAATCGTAAGCGGGAGTCTGATCGATGACTTTTAGCATTATGCGGACTCTGCTGACATCGTCCGGATTATCTATGTCGATTTTTCCCGTCATATTCCACATAAATATGCCGATGCCAAACTTGCATAGACGCGAGTCAAGTTCAGGGAATAGCTCAATATAGTGCTCCACTTGGTAGCTTGCCATAAACTCATCAAACCACCATCGCAAATATCTGCGTCGTTCCTCTTTGTTTGTTGGAAATTTGTCCATTTTTATTTCATGTGCAGTATCTGACCTCTTTCTCCAAATACGTATGTGGTATTTCCAATCTGCATGGTCACTGTATCTGATGTGTATCCGAGGAGAGTCCCTGTTTTTGACCAGAGGACGCCTCCATTGGAGTTGTAGGCATATACTTCTGAGCCTTTTTGCAATACAAAACTTAACATAATCATTACACTAAATCCGTGTCGTGCGCAACTTCTTGGTTATAATTAGATTTTTTTCATTAATTCAAAACAAAATTCCATTAGCCCGATTTTATCAGACCAAAGCAGATATAATGCCTTACGATTCAATCGAATCCATAAATAGAGCTGTTCCCGGTTTTTTGGCTCTATGGATTTGCCTTTAGGTGATAGTATTTTTGGCCTTTTTTCAATGGAAACGATAATTCCATTTTTTTTAATTGAGTCAAGATCTTGTGCGACTATTAAAAATGGTCTAAAGATGCATTGTCGATCACTTATCCATATTCTTACATTCACTCCTGTTTCTTCAGATGTAAAAGGAGTAAGAAGCCATGTATTGATAAGGAATT
>JAIDTL010000065.1 GCA_029060725.1 Muribaculaceae bacterium
GATTCGAAATAGTCATGACCGCCCTTGTCATGCTGTCCTTTATGGAGGTCTTTTGCGACTAATCCGGCGGCATATACAATTTTAGTCATATATCCCATATCATTTTCAAGCTGATCGATACGCTCCTTGGCTTCCTTCGGATCAAAAGTAGCAATATGGTCATAGTATTGGCGCATCAACTTCTCAGTATCCGATAGTGGATCCATAAAATTGAAAAGCGTGTCCATATACTCATCCATATAATTCAGATCTCTTTCTTGCGTAGCGATAAATCCGGCAAGCATAGTCTTAACTTGTCGAAACTGTGCATTATTCATTTCCATAATAGGACGGAACGCCTCGATCAATTCTTTTGAGATTTTGGGGTCTTCCATATTTGCTACCTTTCAATTATCTCGTTTATTCAATTACTTCCCATGTGCCGGATTTAAGGGATCCCACTCTCCGAAGTCTACCGTCATTTTTAAGTTTCTCAATAATTCGGAACATAGATGCTCTTGTTTTATTGAATATTTTTGACAATTCCTTAACGCTGACTCGTTTATTTCTCCTAATCTCTGCTAAGACTAGATCTTGAATATCCGCAGATTGTTCCGGATTGTTCCGGATTGTTCCGCTATCGTTCCGCATCGTTCCATTGGTGCCACTATTGGTGCCAATCTCAGATTTATTGGTGCCATCGGTGCCATTATCGGTGCCAACATTGAATTTATTGGTGACATCATTGGTGACATGAGTCCAATTATTGATGACAACACTAAAATTATTGGTGACATTTTCTATGACATTATCTATGACAAGAACCGTTTTACTATGACATTGGTAGAATTATCTATGACATCAAACATCGATTATCTCGGCACTAATAATTAGAGTAATTTCTTTAATTCATCCATATCTGGGAGTGCCTCTTTCAACATTTCAGGCATTTCTTTAGAGGTTGTGTATGTAGCAACTCCCATTGGCTTGTCATAGTCTTGCATTACGTATTCTACAAAACTTCTGTTCGCCTCCTTGCATAGGACAATTCCAATAGACGGATTTTCATGTGGTTTTTTGACCTTATCATCAAGAATGCGAAGATAGGTCATCAGTTGAGCAAGATAGCTGGTTTTGAATTTCCCTGTTTTCAATTCAACTACCACCAAAGCATTCAGCTCCCTGTTAAAGAATAACAGATCAGGAAAGAAGTCCTCTGAATATATTTCAAGATGGTACTGATTGCCGACAAAGGCAAAATCCTTGCCAAATGTCATTATAAATTTCTTAATATTATGAATAATCTGCTGCTCAACAACTCGCTCGTCTATATCCTGTAAGTCCCTTTCTCCTATCTCCTCGGTATTTATGAAATCTAGCAAATAGGAATCCTTGAATTGCATCACAGCCTTGCGAGCCATATTCTTATCCTCAATTCTCTCTATAAAGTTATTGGGGGCTTTGCCTGCTTTACTGTACTCACCATCGGTTATAACTTGTTCAAGGCGTGGCACGGACATGTGTTCCTCAACACATCGTCTCATATAATAGTACCTTTCCTCATCGTTCTTGCATTTGCGTAGCAACACGGTATGATGAGTGAATGGAGTTTTAAGATAATCCTCCATTGGGAATGTTGCTGGCGTCTCAATTTTGATTAAACTCAATATATCTTCCACATTACTAATGTGTTGCAATTCGTCGGTTATGACCGACGAATTGTCGGTGGTTAAATCGTCGGTTGCAACCGACGATTTAGAGTCTATGAAAGACCAACCTTCATAGAACAATCGCATTTCTTTTAGCTGTGTCTTTCCGTATCCTCTAAGTCCAGGTAGAAGCTTTCTAAGCCTTTCGCTGATAGCCTCCAATGCTCCGGTTCCCCACACCCCGTTTCTGGTGTTTAAAGATACGTATTTTCCAATGGCAAAATATGTAAGCAGTTGCACACGATTGACCCCTTTTGCAGCTTCATATTGGCCTTTCAGAATAGCATTCTTGATGGTTTCAGCGGCATGGTCATATATCTTCGTTATATTGGTATTCTGTTCCATATGCAAATTTACTGATTATTTGTCGGTTGCTGAATAACAGCCATTATTTGTGCCGGGGTCATACCCTTTAACAGCTCGATGGCTTGTTCCTCTTTAGTGGCTGTGGATTCAACGACGGCATTCTTCTTGGGCGTTTTCTTATTAATTGGCGTATTGCTTGTCTGCTATATCGCGGCCTAACCTCCAGTAATATTCAAGTAATGTCCGATTGGCTTCAATGGAGGCTTTCAGACGAGCTGAGAGGTATCGCTGTTTGAGTTCTTTAACCCAACTGCGATAATCATTATTTTTTGAAAGGTCTAATATCGGTTTCATTATGTCTGATTTTTAAGTTATTAGCATCAGTCAAGGAGACTGATAAGTTCTTTCTTCATGTTTTCATCAATGTCGCGGTAACGGGCTAAGGCTCTTGACAGATACTATTTTTTAGATAATCTGAGATCTGAAGATGAAAGGCTTCCCTTTTACAAAATTAATGAAAGTTCGTTAGATAATAACTATAAACATGATATTTTTTTCTAAATCGTCAGCCACGACTGACGATTTAGATTAGAGGCGTGTTGTCGTTTATATTTCGCCAATCACGATTGGCGAAATATATTAAGGAGTATCCGATACTTCTTTAGATGGAAACTGAACATTAGTGTTAAGGGAAACGTTTTAACGTTGGAAATTATAAAAATATTAGTTGCTATGAAAAAGACACTTCTTACATTAATAGCTCTGGTCAGTATGGCTTTTGGGGCTTCGGCCATGAGCCTTAAAGATGCCTATAAGGCACTTTCAAATATACCGAATGTTTCGGTAACTCAACCGGATTATAATCTTCCGATGGATATATCTGCGATGCCGGACTATGGATTCGTCCTCTCTGACGGCAATCTTGCAACGGCATACAACCTCAATGTCGCTCAGACCAAGGAAACAGGTTACGCTGCGTGTACAATCCTCAATCAAGTGCCGATGATGAACATCATCAACGGGGCATGCAATAATGATGTGGCGGCTTTTGTCTATGTAGAGCCGACCGGAGAAAACAGTAACGATGTGCTTATCGCGACACTGAGCGTTTATCCCGGATATGCTGTTTTCATGTATGTTCAAAATTTGCCGGATGCCACGTGTGAGGCTCTCTCAAAGGCTCCTGTTGAGATGGAGGGAAACTATCTCTCACTGAAGGCTAAGTTGCAGGGAGATGATGAATTCAGTATTATATTGAATAAGGCAAGATAAGATTATTCTTTTGAAAATACTCAGTGCCGGATTTTCAGCGTTGGCTAGTGATCCGGCACTTATTTTATTTGGCAGGCACTGGGAAATTTGTTAATTTTGCGGTATGGAAAAGGATTTCAGGCTGATGGTGGCGCCGCTGCAGGGACTGACGGAGGCGGCATGGAGGAGTGAGCATTTCCGGCTTTTTGGCGAAAGGCAGGGAGATGTGGAGTATTTCACACCCTTTATCCGTGTGGAGAAGGGTGAGGTCAGGGTGCGGGATCTTCGTGACTTCACTTCAGAGCTTAATCGGGAGATGAAGCTTACTCCGCAGATAATCTTTAGGGATGCGGAGGAGTGGAGGATGCTTGTCGATAAGCTCGCAGAAGCAGACGCCAAGCAGATTGATATGAATATGGGGTGCCCGTTTCCACCGCAGGTTAGGAAGGGACGCGGAGCGGGTATGCTTGCGCATCCTGAGATAATCTCTGAGATTGCAGAGTTGACGAAGCAATATGCCGATTCTATTGAGTTTTCCGTGAAGATGCGTCTTGGGGTGAAGGATGCTAATGAAGCATTGGCGTTGGTGGATATTCTGAATGAAATGCCGCTAAGGCACGTTACGGTGCATCCTCGTACGGCTTCTCAGCAATATAAGGGAACTCTCTTGCTTGAGGAGTTAGAGGCTTTTGCTTCTAAGTTGAGGCATCCGGTCGTCTTCAATGGCGAGGTTTCGACTCCGTCTGAAATAGCAGCTTTGGCTTCGCGGTATGACGGTGTGATGGTGGGAAGGGGTCTTTTGCGGCGACCTTCGCTTTTCAGTGAGTATCGGTCGGGATATGAGATTCCTGCTTCCGAGCAGGAGGCGGGTTGGCTGGAGCTGCTTAGGAGAACCGCTGCATTGTTGGAGCAAAGGCTTTGCGGTGCTACCCAGCTCAGGGATAAGCTGAAGCCTTATTGGGAGTATGCTCCGGCTACTATGGATAAGAAAATCATCAAGCAAGGAAGAAAGCTGGGTAAGATAATTGATTGAAAAAAAAGACGCACGAGCCGTGCGTCCCTAAGAGATCATTGGGTGATAAATGCTGCGGGTGTGGCATCTCCTTCCAGGGCTTTGGTGATTCTGGCGCGAGAGAATTTGAATGGCTTTACGAAGAATTCCGGTACGTTGTATGATTTCATCAATTGTGCATAGTGCTGAGGATCTTCCTGAGGCATGATAAAAGCCTTGGAGTCAACGCCATCTTTGTCAATGTAGGCAATGTATGGATGAGTATATTGGCCGTCTTCACGTCTTGAACTAAATACTACCCATCTTGAATTAGACGACCATGAATGGTAGCTTTCAGAATCCTTGCTGTTGGCACTGGAAAGAGGATGTTCTTCTCCTGTAGCGAGATTAAGCATGAATAAATCGCTTTCTGAGTGGGGAAGATGGAAGGTCCCGAAGGGAGCTTTGCAGTAGAGGAGCCATTTCCCGTCGGGTGAAATCCTTGGATGCAAGGCACTTTGTTCTTGTGCTGATGCATATACCACGGTGTCAGGCTGTGAGAAAACTTGACTCTCCGGATCAAATCGGCGTCGGATAATGTCGTATCGGATCTCCTTTAAGTGGTCTTTTTCTGTTTCAGCAGTCACTCCTTCCGGATAGCGTGCGGCTGCATAGAAAATAGATTTCCCGTCAGGATGCCATGAAGGGTAAGTCTCGAGCAGATCCGGATCGTTTGCAACATTCTTTATTGTCTGATTCTTCATGTCGTAGAGTATGATATCCGACCGGAGGTCAAATACTTCCGGACGCGTGTCGCTGAATGAGAAAAACTTCTGCCGGGTCTCGTTGGTAGAATATGCTATCAGGTCATGGGTAGGATGCCATGCAGTGTAGACTCCTGATGTGATAGTGCTATCGCATTTCATATTGACTTTCTGGATTGAGTCTCCAGCCATAATGAGAGTGCCTCCATTGAAATGGCGCACATGGATCTGTGACGCCTCATCGCGGTATTGATTACGCGGTATGTGGCAGTTGATGCAGAATTGTCGGCCGGGAGTGGTGTGGGTAGAATTGTTGAAAACAATATCTTCATCCCAAGATTCAAGATTCCTTTGGCATATCGACAGAGATCCGTATAAGGTGTAGAGTGGTTCGATAAGGCGATAGCTGATATATGGATCAATTTCTTCTGCCGCCACCTTATTGGAGAAGCAGTATTTATTCCATTTGCCGGAATCGTCTTTGACGAATATTTCAAATTTGATGTCTTTCCCTTTTGACTCTTCGAGCAGTGAGTGCCAGTCTTTTAAATCCCATTTCACTGTTTTCCCCTCAGCAAGAATTTCCTTGCCGGAAGGGGAGTAGGCACGCGCCACATACTCCTGCCCCGGGATGTCAATCTCGAAATTCAGAGGGGCAATGTTGGGTGGGATCACAAGACCGGTGTAATCGGGATATATAGTGGGGATGCCGGACATCTCGGTCACTCCGTCGGTCGGGACTTTCGGGCGGCTGCAGCCTATCAAGCAGAGGGCTATAAGAAGAGCAAAAAAACTCACCATGAAGCGCCTCTCCGAGGCTACTGAGCTCTTGCAGGAGATGTCCCAGACTGAAGCCTGGGGTTTGGGCAAAATCATCAGGTCTCCGACCTGATCCGAGGCTACTGAACTCTTGCAGGGGATGCCCCAGGCTGAAGCATGGGGTTTTTGTATGATCATCAGGTCTCCGACCTGATTTCGTTTTGGTGATTTAATCATAAAATAGAATTCGAGATAAATAGATGTTGCATGGTTTATGCCTCTTTATTCTCCGCGCGTGAATTCCTCGGCGCGCAGAGCCATCAGGAAATCATAATCCGGGAGTGTGGGTATAAGTGAAGGATCCTCGATATATCGGTTCATGTCTTCAGCCCATTTGCGATG
This sequence comes from Muribaculaceae bacterium, assembly GCA_029060725.1. GTDB lineage: Bacteria > Bacteroidota > Bacteroidia > Bacteroidales > Muribaculaceae > Lepagella. The sequence continues at coordinate 6,162 of JAIDTL010000065.1, forward strand.
AAACATGGTGCGCATAAGAAGCCGGTTAAATTTCTTGGCAAATTCCATATCTCCGTTCATTATGGCATTCCTGACGATATACTTTAAGTAATAGACGCGATTGCCATATTGCACATTTTGGTCTGTAGCCCATCTGTGAGACTGATTGAAACGACCGATATTATAGTTGACCGGAACATTTACAAAGATTTTGATGGTATGATCTTCATCATGTCTGAAATCTTTTGTGACTGTCATCATCCCGCCGGTAGCATTTTGTGGTTTGCCACAATAAGATCGGGCGAGATTATCGAGCACGCACATAGTATAGTTGGGTGATTCTTTTGTCAGCGACATTATATGTGTGGCTTTGTTCCAATCATGGTTTTCAATTGCATTGATCATCAAGACGGTAGCGCGCAGCTGTTCGCTTTTCTTACTGTCTGCGTTCAGACAAAAAATAATTCCGACGCAAAACAATACCAGCGAACATCCTCCCATCACCTTTGATCCGTTTGCTTTCACTGAATCAATAAACGGCGACAAAATGACAAAAGCAAGCAAAATAGCGGTTGCTATGGCAAACGGTTGCCAGAGATAACGGTCGTAGTCATCCATAGTCAGTTCAGGAAGTCCTTTAAGATAAAGGAAATCATTGTCGACTGTCGTTCCGGGGAAATATCTGTAATAGACTAACGGCACTGCCACTATAAGCACAATGGAAATGACTGCAAAAACAGCCGGTATAATTTTCTTGTGTCGTGCTACATTCATTCCAAGCATTATCGCACACATCAAGGCTGGGAGCAGACAGAAAAATCCGGCAATTGGATAAATAAGTGGCAGGAGGATTGCGACAGCCCCGCGGGCATATTCGCTATGGCGCCAGACGCGGAAAAGGGCGTATGCGCCTAAAGAGAATGTAAAACCGAGTGAATTGTAGAATACGTAGCCCTGCGATTCGAATGAAAGACACCCCTCATCAAGATGTAGCACAGAGGCTAACATGCAGAATGGAATGAGATAGCACAGTGCAGACGCTGCGCCTGAGAAACGGAATGAAATGCGAGTGAGCCATGCGCATATCAACCAAATTAAAATTAGGGCACTTGCTCCCAGGGCAGGGTAGAAGAGAAGTTGAGTGAGAAATGTTCCTGCAAAGCGGAATATCCCTCCGGGATAATGGAGGAATTGCCTAAGACTCTCCATGCCGGGCTCGAAAAGTGACATTTCATCATACCAACGGAGCATAAAGCCATTCTTCACAGCCAATATCCAAAAGGCAAAGATTATGAAGCTGATGGGGAAAGCAATATAAGAAATTATTCGTTTCATTTTGCAAAGATACAAAAAATATTCAAATACTGCAATGTTATGAAAAAAGGACGCACGAGCCGTGCGTCCTTACAAGTTTATTTGATAGGGCCAGATAGGGCTTAATTGATGAAATCAGCGAGACGAGTGAAGAAAGATGGGTCTTCTCCTGTGGTGAGGTCTACGAGCTTGCCTTCAGGGTTGATGATGGCTTTAGTAGGGAAGCCGGTGATGTTGTAGGCTTCATAGAGTGCATGGTCGTTGCCATTATAGACGTTGATCCATGGAAGCTCATGTTTTTTGACTCCCTCACGCCAGTCTTCTTCCGATTCATTACAGTCGATGCCGATCACTACGAGTTTGTCGCCATATTTCTTGTAAGCTTCTTTCAAGGCAGGGAAACCCTTTACGCACCATCCGCACCAACTGCCCCAGAAGTCGAGGACCACCCATTTGCCACGGAAATCGGAGAGACTCACTTTCTTTCCTGCGAGGTCGGGAAGTGTGAATCCCGGAGCCTCGATCTTGCCTGATGCAACTTCAGCTTGACGAGCTTCCTCAGCTTCGCGCTCTTTGACCATTTCTTCCACCTGGGTGTTGTAGAGTTCGGCAAAAGGCATGAGGATCGATTTCTTTGCTTCCGGAGTCATATTGTCGTATGCCGCCTTGAAGTCGTCGCCGCTCAAGTCTTGGATTATGTATGGGATAGCGTGGCTGTTGGGATTGTCAGCTACAAATTTCTTGATTGCATTGTCATAGCGATCCCTTACTTCCTTCACTTGCTCTGCCGTCACGTCCGGATTTTTAGTCACGAGATCCATATATTCCTGCTGGATAGCTTGTGTTTGTGAAGTTATCGTCATTATATCTTCCATAAGTTTTGTTCCCTTCACGTCGTAGTCAAGAGGCTCGAAACTGACAATCTTTACATCTAACGCTTCATTCGGAGTTGCATAGAATTCGGGTTGCATTCTTGCCATCACTGGAGGCTCGATGCTGTATCTTGCAGCTCCAGCCTTGTCGAGATGCAGAATTGCAACGCCATTCTTTACGTCGAGCGTATCATAAATCACTTGGAGGTCTTCAGCTTGTTTTGCATTGAAGATGTTGTCAATGGTCAGGTGGCTTACTACGATGGTGTTTTCTGAGAAATCGGCAGGGAGCTGGATAGTAGCGGTGCCCTTGTCGCTTGAGCAGGAAGCCATAATGAGGGCAAACGCTGCTAATGGAATCAGTTTTTTCATTTGGATTTTGGGTATTAGGGGCCTTAGGGGCATTAGAGCCATTAAGGCCATTAGGGGTTTATGGTCCTTCGGGGGTGTTATTCCTTATGAGATTAACAAAGGAAGGGGAGGATAAGTTTAAAAAGGAAGCACCCGGGAATGGGTTTTCCCGAGTGCCTGTTTATTATAGAGATTAGAATCTAATTTTTATGGGATTGGAATCGGATTACTCCTCGCCTTTGAGGGCTTTGATTTGAGCTTCAAGTTCAGCTATCTTAGCCATAAACTCAGCTTCCATATCAGCCATTCTTTCGCTCATCATATTGAGGATGCTTTCCGGATCTTGTGGATCTGTAATCATCTTAACAGAGCTTTCGAGTAGTTCAACTTTCTCAGCCAAGCCTTCAACTTGAGCAACATCAGCGCTGATATTTTTGAGGTTAGTTTTGATCTCTTCATTCTCCTTAACGAGGCTTTCAACTTCCTCACCGAGTTCACCCATAGCACCATTGAGCTGATTCATCATGCTGTCAGGGTCAGACGGGCTTACGATAGCTGCCAAACCCTCTTCAAGTGACTCAACCTTAGTAGCGAGACCTTCGATCTGAGCTACGTCAGCACCCATTTCCTTAATGTTATTCTTGACATCTTCCATATCCTTAACAAGACCCTCTACTTCAGGATCAAGAAGATCAACCTGTCCCTGAACCTTATCAAAACGAGCTTCTACCATATC
>JAIDTL010000066.1 GCA_029060725.1 Muribaculaceae bacterium
TTGCGAAAATAGCTCAGTTGGTAGAGCACGACCTTGCCAAGGTCGGGGTCGCGGGTTCGAGTCCCGTTTTTCGCTCCAAGCTTCGGCTTTAACCCTGTCCGGATGGCGGAATTGGTAGACGCGCTACTTTGAGGGGGTAGTGAGCTTTCGCTCGTGTGAGTTCGAGTCTCATTTCGGACACAATAAAAGCTTTGAATCAATGATTCAAAGCTTTTATTTTTGTACATCAATATTTAATTTTATTGATATTGGTAGGAGGCTGCGAGCTCTTCAAGGGCATCTGTGTCTATCTCCCATTTGCCCGGATCGTCGACCGACATCGAGAGGAGATCCATCACTTCCCAATAGTCTTTTTCAGACTCCTCAACGTCGGTGTCGTCCTCGTCGTAGAGGCGGCAGTCGAGCGTCTTGGGGTCTACTTCTATCATCACATTGTCGCTCCAAGCCTCGGGAGCGTCGAGATACTCTTCGAGGAGAGCCTTTACTTCTTCTTTTATCATTTGGGTTTATTGTTTAACTGTTTAATTGTTTAATCATTTAATCGTGTAAGGTTTAAATTGCTCTGCGCACTTTGCAGGAGAACTGAGATGCAAAATTAATAAAATTCTCTTATTAAACAAATAAGAAGATAAATATTTGTGGATTTGTGATTTTTTTTGTATCTTTGCGCGTTAATTGACGCCCGGATGTGGTCATTTGCCGCTTTTGGACCGCTTTTGTGCGTGATTGACAAATAATTAAACTAATAAAAGAACATAATCAACATGATCACCATAACCTTTCCAGACGGATCGAAAAAGGAGTTTGAAGCCGGTGTGACACCGTTTCAAATAGCTGAAAGCATCAGTCCACGCTTTGCAGCAGACGTGCTCGCCTCCAAAATCAACGGTCAGGATTGGGATATATCCCGTCCTGTCAACGAGGACGCAACCATCGAGCTATTTAAATGGGAAGATCCGGAAGGTAAACATGCTTTCTGGCACTCCTCTGCTCACCTACTCGCAGAAGCCCTTCAGGAATTATATCCTGGTGTAAAATTCGGTATCGGACCTGCCATCGAAAATGGTTTCTACTATGACATCGACCCGGGAGAACACAAGATTACATCTGAAGACTTCCCGAAGATTGAGAAGAAAATGCAGGAACTTGTGGCACGCAAGGAAGCCATCGTGCGCAAAGATATCTCAAAGGCAGACGCTCTGAAAATGTTTGGCGACCGCAACGAGACCTACAAATGTGAACTGATCAGCGAACTTGAAGATGGTCACATCACAACTTATACGCAGGGTGATTTCACTGATCTATGCCGTGGTCCACATATACCCAACACCGCTCCTATAAAGGCTGTAAAAATCCTTTCTCTCGCGGGCGCTTACTGGAGAGGCGATGAAAAGAGGGATCAGCTCGTACGCGTCTACGGCATCTCTTTCCCCAAGAAAAAGATGCTTGACGAATACCTGGCGCTTCTGGAAGAAGCTAAAAAACGCGACCACCGCAAGCTCGGAAAGGAAATGGAACTCTTTGCATTCTCTCCGAGAGTAGGACAAGGCTTGCCTCTATGGCTCCCGAAGGGCGCAGCTCTCCGCGACCGCCTTGAGCAGTTCCTCCGCAAGATTCAGAAAGAATACGGATATCTTCAGGTGATCACTCCCCACATCGGCAATAAGGCCCTCTACGTGACTTCAGGACACTGGGCAAAATATGGCAAAGATTCCTTCCAGCCTATCCATACTCCGGAAGAAGGCGAAGAATACATGCTGAAGCCGATGAACTGTCCTCACCACTGCGAAATATATCAGGCAGCTCCACGAAGCTACCGAGATCTTCCTATGCGACTCGCAGAATTTGGAACAGTGTATCGTTACGAGCAGAGCGGTGAGCTCCATGGACTCACACGAGTACGCGGATTTACTCAGGATGATGCACATATATTCTGCGCTCCTGAGCAAATCAAGGGAGAATTCCTCAAGGTTATGGACATCATCCTATACATTTTCAAAGCACTTGATTTCAAGAACTTTGAGGCTCAGATTTCTCTCCGCGACCCTAACAACAAGGAGAAATATATCGGTTCGGATGAGAATTGGCATCTTGCTGAAAATGCAATCATCGAAGCTTGTGCTGAAAAGGGATTGAAAGCAAAGCAAGTGGAAGGAGAAGCAGCTTTCTATGGTCCGAAACTTGACTTTATGGTAAAGGATGCCATCGGACGCCGCTGGCAGCTTGGCACTATCCAGGTAGACTATAACCTTCCTGAGCGTTTCGGGCTCGAATATACCGGAGCAGACAACCAGAAGCACCGTCCGGTGATGATCCACCGCGCACCATTCGGATCCATGGAACGTTTCGTGGCCGTACTTCTTGAGCACACAGCAGGCAAACTCCCTATCTGGCTTATACCGGACCAGTGTGTCGTACTTCCGATTTCAGAGAAGTATAACGAATATGCCCGTGAGGTTGTGAAGAAACTTGACCGTGACGGTGTACGCGCTATCATTGATGATCGCAACGAGAAGATAGGCAAGAAGATTCGCGACAACGAGCTGAAAAAGATCCCTTACCTTCTGATTGTAGGAGAAAAGGAAGCTGCAGAAGGCACAGTTGCAGTTCGTAAGCAAGGCGAAGGAGACAAGGGAGTGATGAGCATAGCAGACTTTGCAGCTCTTGTCAACAATGAAGTGAAAGAAGCCACTCACAGAGAGGAGTGACAATTATAATGAATTAAAAATAAGTTAAACCAACACCAACACCACACTTTGGAGAAAAAACCCCAATTTAGCGGACCACGCCCCCCTATGGGAGCCAATCGTCCGAAGCCGGGACAAAAGCCAGCTCCCGGCGACAGAAACAGTAACAGCAATGGTAAGGATCAGCACGTCATCAACGAAAGGATCCGCGCTCGTGAGGTACGTCTGGTAGGCGACAATGTCGAACCCGGCATCTACCCTATCGAGAAGGCACGTCGACTTGCCGATGAACTGGAACTTGACCTTGTAGAGATCACTGCCCAAGCAGATCCTCCTGTATGCAGAATCATAGACTATCAGAAATTCCTCTATCAGCAGAAGAAGCGACAGAAGGAGCAGAAGGCGAAGGCAGCCAAAGTTGTGGTGAAAGAAATTCGCTTCGGTCCGCAGACCGACGACCATGACTACAACTTTAAGTTGAAGCATGCCATCGGCTTCCTGAAAGAAGGATCAAAAGTGAAGGCATACGTATTTTTTAGAGGTCGCTCAATCCTTTTTAAGGAGCAAGGAGAAGTGCTTTTGCTGAGATTTGCCAATGATTTGGAAGACTATGGCAGACTTGAGTCAATGCCTGTGCTTGAAGGAAAGCGCATGACTATCATGATGGCCCCTCTTAAGGCTGGTGCAAAGAAGACTGCCCCAAAGCAAGACAATCAGAAGCAGAAAGCTCCGAAGGAGGCTCCCAAAGCTGAAGCTCCGGTTGAGAACTCTGATTCGGAAGAATAAAAAGAAACGTTCGGAAGAACCATTTAATAATTAGAGACCGTAGGCACGCCCGCTCAATAAAGGAGGGCGCTGCCGAGGTAAAAACAAACAACTAAAAATTTAAAGAAAATGCCAAAGGTAAAGACCAACTGCGCGGCGAAGAAGCGTTTCGCGCTCACCGGCACAGGAAAGATCAAAAGAAAACACGCTTACCACAGCCACATTCTGACAAAGAAGAGCACTAAGCGTAAGAGAAACCTCGACCACTCTACACTCGTAGACAGCGCAAACATGCGCCAGGTGAAGTCACTTCTCAACCTCCGCTAATCTTTTCCTAACGGGAGAACAAACAAACATTTTTTACAAACCGAATGCCCAGCAACAAAGAGCAAAGAAGCCGCTGACATTCAAAAAACTTAAAAAAAATGCCAAGATCAGTAAATCACGTTGCCTCAAGAGCAAAACGCAAGAAAATCCTTAAACTCACCCGTGGCTACTATGGCAGCCGCCGTAATGTGTGGACCGTAGCTAAGAATACATGGGAGAAGGGTCTCACCTACGCCTACCGCGACCGCAAGCAGAAAAAGCGCGATTTCCGTGCCCTCTGGATCCAGCGTATCAACGCTGCAGCCCGTCTTGAAGGACTGTCTTACAGCCAGCTTATGGGCCTCATCCACAAGGCAGGTGTGGAAATCAACCGCAAGGTTCTCGCTGACCTCGCCATGAACAATCCAGCAGCGTTCAAGGCTATCTGCGACAAGGTTCGTTAATAGAATATCGAATCTTACAGCCGCTTGAACAGCGGCACCTCCGAACAAAAGAGACCATACGCCTCCTTGGCGTGGGTCTCTTTCCTTTTATATTCTTTATCCATTAGTAATCGCGACGTTGTGGATCCATGATAAAAAAATAATTACACTAAACCTTTTCATTTTTATAAATGTTGTTAAAATATAATAAAATTCCTGCTTGACCTTAGTCTTGAATAGACAGACATGCCCGGAACTAATACTATATCAACTAAAACACACAATTATGATCAGACTCAGCCATTCCAAAAGAACCCTTTTGTCGGGAACAATTGCCATTACAGTCATTATATCCGGATGTAAGAACCATGACAGGGCGACTGAAGCGGGCCCAGTACGAGTTAATGTAGAAGTTGTAGGGGAAAAAGCTATAGCTGACGGCAACCAGATTTTTTCAGGCACAGTTGAAGCCTCGGAGGAATCTACCGTTAGTTTCTCAGTCCCGGGCACAATCACTAAAGTCTACGTAGAAGAGGGACAGAAAGTCTCTAAAGGACAGGTAATTGCCCATATTAAGAGCGAAAGCCTGGTAAATTCACGCAATATTGCCCAAGCAGAACTCGAAGAGGCTCGAGATGCCTACCAGCGTCTTAAGAAACTTCATGATGCAGATGCACTCCCCGACGTAAAATGGGTCGAGATTCAGTCTAAACTGAAACAGGCTGAGAATGCTGCGGCGCTTGCAGACAGGGCGGTCGCAGACGCTTCTATACATGCACCTATTTCCGGATACGTATCACAGAAATTTGCCGGCGACGGGCAGACAGTCATACCTGCCGAGCCTGTCGTAAAAATTGTGAACCTGAACTCTCTTCAGGTCTCTATTCCGGTGCCGGAGAATGAAATTTCGTCATTCGGACCCAAAACCACTGCTGTCATAAAATTCGATATTGAGGATAATCCTGAGGTTATCGGTAAAATTGGGAATAAGAGTGTTGTCGCAGATCCTCTCACCCGCTCTTACACCGTAAAATTCGACATCGACAACGTCAACGGAAAGATACTTCCGGGTATGATTGGAGATGTAGTCGTAAAAGGATTGCAAAACGACTCTTCATCAGTCAAATCATCAGAAATCACTCTTCCCTCGCAAGCAGTATTGCTAAGTTCTGACAATCATCAGTTTGTATGGACAGTTAAAAATGGGAAGGCACAGCGAAAGGATGTTGTTGCCGATGAACTATCGGCTAATGGGGTGATCGTGAAGAGCGGGCTTGTTCCCGGCGACAGCATAATCGTGGCCGGAATGCAGAAAGTCAGCACCGGCACTGAAGTTACTGTTGTTAGATAAGTGTTACCTTCTAAAAGCTACAGACATGGCAACAAACATATCCGATAAGCCTCAAAGTCCACAGACGGGCAGCCAGGCATCAAATACTCCTTCAACCACTCCGGAGAAGCGCACCAATCCTATCGTAGCGGCCGGCATGAAATACCGTAAGGAAGTCATTCTTCTTGTGTGCGTATTGATTGCGTTTGGTATCTATGCACTTAAAGTAATGGACAAAAATGAGTTCCCATCATTCACCATACGCGAAGGAGTCGTAGCTGCAGTATATCCCGGAGCAACTGTGGAACAAATAGAAAAGGAAGTTCTAAAGCCTCTTGAAGACTATATTTTCTCCTATAAGCAGGTGAATAAGAAAAACACACATTCGCAGATCACATCCGGAATGGCCATCATATTCGTAGAACTCGATAACGATGTGGAAAATACCGATGAATTCTGGAATGAGTTCAAGATAGGGATGGAGCAAGCGAAACTGACTCTTCCCGCCGGTGTGCTCGCAGTCGAGACCCTCAGTAATTTTGGAGACACATCTGCCCTTCTCATCACAATGCAAAGCGACGACAAGACCTACAGGGAACTGGGAGAGTATATGGACCAACTCAAAGATCGTCTGCGTACTGTAGAGAGTGTGGGCACAATGAGCGTAACCGGAAAGCAGAATGAAGAAATCGCAGTCTACCTAAATCCTGATAAACTGAAGCATTACGCACTGTCAGAATCGACGGTAGGAGCCACCCTGCTTGCCGAAGGATTCAAGACTACCGGGGGATCACTGCGCGACGGACATTACACACAGCCGATCATTGTGAAGCGATCGGTAAACTCCATTCCGGATATCGCCAACATGATAGTTTTGTCAACGCCAGACGGTGATGTGGTTAGACTCGGTGATGTAGCCGATATAAAGAGGGAATATCCAGACCCGGACAGCTATATCACCAATAATTTCCAGAAATGTATCCTTCTCAGCGTGCAGATGAAGGAGGGTTACAATATTGTGGAGATGGGTACCGAAGTCGACAAGCAGATCGAAGCTTTCAAAAGCGAGATTCCTGACAGTGTCACGCTATTCAAGATCACAGACCAACCTGTAGTGGTAAATAGTTCTGTAAATTATTTCCTTATAGAGTTGCTTGTGGCAATCATAGCCGTAGTTGTTGTGATAATGCTTCTTCTCCCCTTCAAGGTAGCCCTTATCGCAGCATCCACAATTCCAATAGCCATCTTTATATCGCTCGGGCTGTTTTATTCATTCGGCATAGAGCTTAATACAGTGACTCTCGCTTGCCTTATAGTCTCGTTGGGTATGATTGTGGATAACTCGGTAGTGATAATCGACGATTATGTCGAGCTTATCTCTGAGGGCGTCGACCACTATACAGCTACCCTACGGTCAGGCACTGAATTCTTTAAGGCGATATTCTCCGCTACGCTTGCTATCTCTGTGACATTCTTTCCGTTCCTCATTACGGTAAAGGGAATGTTTCGCGACTTCCTGACTGATTTCCCCTGGGGAATGACAATAATTCTTTTTGTATCGCTGATTCTGGCCGAACTCCTGGTGCCATTCCTTCAGTACAAGCTCATCAAGAAGCCCATCTATAAGCTCCAGCAGGAGGCTATCGCTTCCGGCAAAAAGAAATTCAGTTTCTTTGTGTCGATGCAAAACGGCTACAACAAGGTGATCGACTGGTGTTTCGCATGGCCGAAGACCACGCTCGCCCTCGGAGTGATCTGCATTGTGGGAGGATCGCTTCTCTTCGTATCCCGTCCACTTCAGCTTATGCCGATAGCGGAGCGTAACCAATTTGCCGTTGAGATATTCTTACCACAAGGCACTTCAGTTGAGCGCACCACTATGGTAGCTGATTCACTTGAGCGTATACTCTCGAAAGATCCGCGTGTAGTATCTATTGCCTCTTTCCACGGATGTTCTTCGCCAAGATTCCAGGCTACATACGCGCCTCAGGTAGGAGGTCCGGATTTCGCGCAGTTTATCGTCAACACAAAAAGCAATGCAGCCACTATCGACGTGCTCAATGAATATACCGAGAAATATGAAAGCTATTTCCCTGATGCTTTCGTACGCTTCAAGCAACTCAGCTATTCTACAGCCTCCTACCCTATCCAGATAAAGATAAAAGGATCTGATGAAGCGACTCTTCATGCGGTAGCAGACTCAGTGGCTGCTATAGCAAGACGCGTACCGGGACTCAGGAATGTTCGAACATCTCTCGGAAACCCTCTTGCATCGGCTCTCGTAGTGCCTGACAACACAAAGGCAGAACGTCTCGGACTCAACTCCACCCTTATGGAAAGCACGCTTGCGCTACGTTATTCCAGCGGACTTCCGGTAGCGACTGTTTGGGAGGGAAACTACGGTATTCCGGTGAAACTGAAAACAGGGACCTCAAACCGCAGCGATGTGAGCGAACTTGAACGTGAACCTATGCCGGTGATAGGACTCGGCACCGTTCCTTTGGATCAGGTCTCTAACGTAGTTCCGGAATGGCATCCGGGGATGATCACGCACTATAACGGCATACCTACGGTATCAGTCATGGCAGAAGTGCAGCGCAATATCAATGTCATCGATCGCACCGAGGTGCTTATGGACAGTCTTAAACGTCTTGACCTTCCTGCCGGAATCTCCATTGAAAGGGGTGGAGAATGGGAAAACACAATGGATACGCTGCCGGAAATCCTATCGGGCTTGGCAATGGCGGTAGCCATCATCTTCTTCATACTCTTGTTCCATTATGCGCAGGCGGACACTTCGGCACTCCTTCTGTTCTCACTCCTGCTCTGCATTCCGGGAGCCGCAATCGGACTTTTGATTCAGGATACAGCCCTTTCGCTGACCTGTGTGCTCGGCATAGTATCTCTTATGGGTATTCTCGTGAGAAATGCAATCGTGCTGCTTGATTATGCCGAGGAACTCAGGAACCAGGGACAGACAGTACATGACGCAGTGCTCAACGCCTCCAAGCGCAGGATGAGACCCATTTTCCTTACATCAGCGGCCGCCACAATGGGTGTGCTTCCAATGGTGACTGGCAGTAGTGCTCTCTGGAAACCTATGGGAGTTGTGATTTTCTGGGGAACCCCGATCACAATGATATTTATACTTACAGTCATACCTGTGGCATACAGCATGATGAAATCGCGCAGCAAAGGTGCTGACCAACCGTTGCCGGAACCCCTCGAGACCCATCTTCTCTGATTTTTTCAAGTAAATGATACAACTATGAAACCACATAAATATATTATAGCGGCGGTATTGGGACTGTTTTCAGCAGGTCTCACCGTGACAGCTCAGACATCGGCTGACTCCGTATATACTCTGCAGCAATGCAAGACACTTGCCATCGCCAACAATGCAGACATCCATATCGCAGACAACAACCTTCGCGCTGCGATAGAGACGCGAAAGGAAGCTTTCACCAAGTATTTCCCGGAGGTTTCGGCTGGCGCATCCGCCTTCACGACACACAACGACGTAATACAATACAATGTGCTCGATATGTTTACCCTCGGCTTAATCCACAAAGGGAAAGCAGCCGGGATTTGGGCTCTGCAACCAATATTTGCCGGAGGACAGATCGTAAATGGAAACAAGCTTGCCAAAGTAGGGGAAGAAGTTGCCCGCATCCGCAAGGAACAGAGCGCCGACCTCGTCCAGCTCCAGACAGAAGCTTTATACTGGCAGTTAGCCACTCTTAAGGCTGAGAAGCATACTGTAGAGAGTGCTATAACGACACTTGATTCACTTACACGCCAGGTGAAAGCGGCTGTCGAAGCAGGAATCGTGACTCGTAACGATCTTCTAAAAGTAGATTTGAAGCGAAACGGTTACCGGGCTGATCTCGTGGATCTCGACAATGGAATCGAGCTTATGAAAAGGTTGCTGGCTCAGGAGATGGGACTCGGCGCGGATGCTAAGGCTGATATAGAAGAAAACGTGCCATTCGAGCTTCCTTCGTATCCATCGGATCTATATATCAAGACATCGGATGCTCTCGTCCAGACCGCTGACCATCGACTGCTTGAGAAAAATGTCGAGGCGAAGCAACTGGAGAAGAAGATGGAGACAGGCAGCCACCTTCCACAGGTTGGAGTTGGCGCAGGATGGTTCTATCACGATGTGTTTGAACAGAATCATAATTTTGGAGGAGTTATGGTTTCGGTATCAGTGCCTATTTCCGATTGGTGGGGAGGGTCCCACGCTATCAAACGTAAGTCGCTCGAACTTGAGAATGCCCGTCAGGAGCTTGAAAATCTCAGCCAGAAACTCGAGATAGAGATGGCAGACAAGTGGGACAACCTGACCGCCGCCTACCGCAAGATGGAAATAGCAACCGAGGCAATAGGACAGAGCAAGGAAAACCTGCGTCTATGCCAGGCATACTATGATGCAGGGATGAACACTATAACAGATGTGCTTGACGCCCAGACCCTGCATCATCAGGCACAGGATGACTTCGTGGCAGCTTACGGTGCGTTCAAGGTATCAGAAGCCCAGTACCTTAACGCCACAGGTCGCCTCAAATAAACTGTATTAACAACAAAAAAGAGACCGATCGCCTTCCAGCATCGGTCTTTTTCTTAAAAGTAAAATATATTCACGTTCTATCAGTACATATATTGATCAATGTATTTACCCAATTATTGAAACGAGGACATTTTTCACGTATGGTCCTTAATCCTATTTCCAACGCAATTATATTCCCATACATAACCTTATCATAATCAGGTATGATTCTCAAAATTCTTTTAGAAGGAGCACCTTCCGGAGAACTATTTATGTCTTCCGGATTCTCAAATGATTCTATAATACCCTTAAGTTGAAGAGTTTCCTTTTCTTCAAAATACTTTATAAAACCTTTGTCGGAAGAAAACAATAAAGCCTCGAATTCATGAAGCTGAATATATGGATAAAATCTTCTGTCATCTATGTCATTTTTTATTACTTTTTCCATTGCAGCAACACGTTCGCAATGATTTTGAATACAAATCCATTCATCTTTATCAGGCAATGCCGGGCAACGGAAAAAATCTACAAATGTAGTAACGATGATATCTTGTCCCTGAGATTTCAACAATCTATTGACATCATTCCTAAGATGCTCATAACTAGCAAATCCACCTCTGTGACCTCTACTGGTGTGAATGATCACGGGATACACATAAATATCATGGCTAAGAAAGAATGGTGCCATAAGTTCCTTGACAAATTCTTCTTCAGACTGACCTTCTACAACTATGTATAATCTCTTACTCATGGCCTCCCTCCTATAATGTTCTTTTCCCATAATTCTCCGACTGAATACTCTTCAAGCCAT
>JAIDTL010000067.1 GCA_029060725.1 Muribaculaceae bacterium
CCGGAAACGATCATTCCAGCCAGACTGACTATGAAATCAACTTTATTGTCAGCTCCTAACATAAAGGAAATTGTGCCGCCTTCACTGTGTCCAAGCACTCCGACTTTATTGAATCTCTGACGCAGGAGATCGATACCTGCCAATGCATCATTCACATGGTCTTCAGTCGTACAGTTTACAGCGTCACCTGTAGACTCACCAAATCCTCGGTCATCATATCGGAGAGAGGCTACTCCATTTCTTGCCAAAGCATCTGCAATGACAGCAAAAGGTTTGTGGTCAAAAATCTCTTCGTCGCGATTTTGAAGACCGCTTCCGGTAACCATTATCACAACTGGAGTATCTTTATTGAAACCTTCAGGTAAGGTCAAAGTACCTTTCAGCACTGCATCTCCATTGCTGAAACTGACTTCTTCTTTCGAATATGGATAAGGAGGCTTAGGAGTCTGTGGTCTTTTAGCAATTATCTCTCCGGGTAAAAGAGTCAGAGGAAAGGTCATACCACTCTGAGTGAATTTACCCAATATTTTATCTCCTACGCTTACCCCTTTAAAAGACGCTCCGATAACTGGAATGTTAACGGATATACCGACGGGAGCTTCTCTCGTAATTTGAATTGGTATTCCTTTCACCCCTTGGGATGGAGAGTCCATAGAGGGATTGTCGTCGTCCAAATGAAATACTATGGGCATCTTAATACCTTGCACTTCAAGATCCCCTGACCATATTCCGCTTTGGGAATATGATAATAGAATTCCAGACAATATATTTAAAATCACTAATAAAATCTTTTTCATAAGCTATTATTATTCAATGAGCATATTACAATCGCGTATTATTAGCGTGTCTATTTGTGGAATGTATCCGATATTTGTTTTGAAGCCCTTTTGATCGCTCCCTTTATATCATGCGATGTTTTGGCAAGTCCAAGAGTTGAGTATGCACCTCTGCAAGAGGCGACCGGTCTACCACTCATATAGTCTATGAAGTTTACTGTGACAATTGTTTCTTCCTCTTTTACATTTACTCCATATTTTACCAGAAGAAGTTTTTCTTGTTGTGATGGTGATAATTCAAATATACGCGCATCGCTTATTAGCTTCAGATGGGAGTTTTCCACCGCATCGTATAGCATTATCTCATATTCCATCAGCTCTGCCGGAATATGATATGTATCATTGTTGATGATCGAAGCATATTCATACTTAGAGAGATTGACGCTGTTAGAGATAGTCGACTTTGATGTTGTGCAGGCAGAAAGTGCCAACACAACAATCAATGCGAGAATGTTTCTGATCCAATTATTCATGGTGTTTTGTTTTATAGTTTCTTTCTATTGGATAGACGAGAAAGAATGCAAAAAGTCCTACTCATTTACCAGATATTTATCTAAATTTTTGACACGAATATCCTTAATACTAAACCAGCCTCCAGGAGCCTCCCCAAATGTAATGGATTGTGTCTCTTTGGGTAATGCCTCATATATCAAACTGAAATGACCTGTACCATTTTCATCTGTAGTGAATTCTTGTCCAGGAGTTATGCCATCACTTCCTGACAACTTTAATCTTGTTCCCTCATCCGTAATCAGATAAGATTCCGGAGATATAGAAATAGGTATCCCAAGCATATTGTTGGCAAAGAAATTAATTTTAGTCCCGTTTTCAGATATCTCTATACATTCTATATCAAGCCTTCCGAGTGTATCATTATAGTCATAATCAGGATTCTTAATATTTATGACACCATCCATCTCTGAATATTCAGGATGTCCCTTCTCGCGAGAATGAAGTTGGAATTGATGTCCTAAACTGCCTTGTGCGTATAACATCCATTTTGCTTTTATCTCTCCTTCAGGAGAAATCAAGACAAATGTCGGAGTTCCGTAAGCATCGAATCTTTGATATAGACCCATATCTTCCTTGCATTCGTTCCAGTTGTTTACATCTATCCTGACAAAATTATCCGACGCATACCGCCACATTTTTTCATTGTCTAATGAAAGACTAATCACTACCACTTTATCAGCGTTTTCATCTTGAAACATTTTGAGTTCAGGGAAAGCCATCACACTTGAATAGCATCCTGAGCTCCAAAAATCGAGAAGAATCCATTTCCCTCGCAATTCAGACAGACTATGCCGATTGCCGTCAATGTCAATGAACTCATCATCAGGTATAATATCTCCTACCTTTAACTTTGCCGGTGGATATAGAATAGCATTTGCTATTACTCCTTGTCTCGAGTTCTTATCTGCGTCATTTAGATTTTGGTATATATTTTGTAAACGACTCCTAAGGGTATCAGAATAAGCATCGTATAAACGAATATTTCTTGAAATGTCTTCAAGCTTATCAAGCCAAACAGTTGTGACTGGCATTTGTTGAAGCATATCTATGTCTCTCAGCATTGTGGCTACACTCAAAGAATCTCGTATAGACTCGTTGGCTTTCAATTCCGATGAAGATTTTGCTTTGTTTTCTGACATCCCTATTATATAGCTTGTAAAGTCATTATCCTGTTGGAGCAAGTCAAGAATATCCTTGTTTACAGAGATGAAATGGTCATACTCGTCCTGTTCGGGCACATTGCTTTTTACACTCCATGTCTGTACGAATGGATCGGTTGCATTGATTTCAATTTTTGCGTCCGGTCGCAGATATAGTGTTCTACCACGACTCATTTTACCGTTTTTAGATAGATATAATTTTGTCAGAGCCAGACCACTGTCGACTGGAACGGATATGCAGAAATTTCCATTGATGACAGTGTCCACGGCAATCCCCATACCGGATCTGCCTTCTTGTCGAAAAAGAATAACCTCTGTACTGTCAGGTATAGATTCGACATTCCCTTTTATAATAACATTGTCTGAAGCTATAAGACTTTGAGCAGATGCGATCAAGAGACATGTAACAAATATCCAATTGTTTTTCATGATATGATAGTTTATATTGAAATCACAAAGTTAATTCTTTTTTCCCAAAGTATTTATAAACCTAAGTTTATATTTACGCAGAACGACGTTAAAAAAATAAAATAAGATAATAAGATTTCGTCAGCTTTGCGAGCAGATTTCGCTTCATGAAGAAGGAGCGATGCTGGCATCGTGACTGATGAATGAGGCGGAAGATGCCGTAAAGATGGCGGAAGCTTGATAAAAAGAATTGATCCTTTCATATTATTTTGATATTTTTTATATTCGTAAATAAGTCGAAACAACTTCAAAAGATGTTATTGCTTTGACATAGTAATAGACGAGAAATAATTGAAAAAGATTTAAAATGGAGTGAAAGTTTTTAATGATTTAGGAGTAACACGAGGCTTTGGGATTATCTAATCGAATATCCTAAAGACAGATTAGGGATAAGGAGTAGACCATCCAATGGTGAGCATTTCAAATCTCCTATAAGAAATGTTATACCCGTCCGTAGAAAGAATCCACTCTTGCGTTGAAGACGATATCCAATGTTGAGAGTGCCGAAAATGT
>JAIDTL010000068.1 GCA_029060725.1 Muribaculaceae bacterium
GAATTATGAGTTATAAATTATGAGTTATTAATTATGAATGATAATTTATAAGTCATTTCAAAAAATTCTCAATTCTCAATTCTCAATTAAAAAATATGTATATATTCAATATCACATACGTCATCCCCTCTAAAAGAAAAGATTCTTTCATAGAGTGGGCCAAAGGGGAGGCTCGTCTCGCGGCTGCTTTTGAAAAGCTACGTGACTATAATGTAGTAACCGTGGCCGCCATCCCAGGCGACAAGGAATTTGCAAAATCTCAAGAAAAAAACTTCTCGGTTCAGCTTTACTTTGATTCTATATCCGACTGCAGGGAATGGAATGAGAAGTGTTTCCCAACTTTTATGGACTCTTACGCCAAGTGGCATGGTCCAAATCCCCTCTTCTTTGCCACAATCCTAAAGCAACTATGAATCTGAAAGAATACGACCGCATAATAATGGGGATTGACCCAGGCACAAACGTGATGGGCTATGGAGTATTGGGTATCATCGGAAAAAAAGCCCAAGTAATTGTCATGGGTGTCATCCAGCTCAACCGCTTCGAAACCCACTATCTGCGCCTCGGCCGTATCTACGAAAGAGTCAGCGGGCTCGTGCAACAATATCTCCCTGATGAACTTGCCATAGAAGCGCCTTTCTTCGGAAAGAATGTACAGTCAATGCTCAAACTCGGGCGAGCACAGGGCGTAGCAATGGCTGCAGCTCTTGCCCGCGACATCCCTATTACCGAATACCCTCCCCTCAACGTGAAGAAAGCCGTCACGGGTAATGGCCAGGCTTCCAAAGAACAAGTTGCCAATATGCTAAAGCATCTCCTCTCCATTCCTGAAGAGAAGATGCCTGATGCTCTTGATGCTACCGACGCTTTAGCCGTAGCGCTCACTCATGTGTATGAATCTCAAAAGCCTGCCATAGCCAAGGGACCTAAATCCTGGAAAGACTTCATCGCAAAGAATCCTGACCGATTAGCACCACGTCTCAAGCCTTAGGCAATGCATAATTCATAATGCATAATGCATAATTAGCTACGCCAAGTAAAGTAAGTCACAATGCATAATCATTCACTCCGTCGACGATAATATGGAATTATGAATTGGCGAAGATTTGCTTGATAGAGCCAAGTGAAGAGAGTACGGAAGTAGCTTCGTATGGGATATAGACAGTCTTATTGTCTTGCCCTTCTGTCATGCCTTTGAGAGTCTCGATATATTTCTGGGCAAGCATGTAAGCAGCGGGATCGGTCTGCGACTGAGCCACTGCATCTGCCACATTTCGGATAGCGTCAGCCTCAGCCTGCGCACGGAGCACCTGCGCCCGAGCCTCACCTTCAGCTTTGAGGATGGCAGCCTGTTTCTCAGCCTCAGCCTGGTTGATCTGCGACATCTTGTGTCCTTCCGAACGAAGTATGAGCGACTGCTTCTCACCTTCGGCATTAAGGATCTCAGCACGACGATTTCGTTCAGCCTGCATCTGCTTCTCCATTGCCACGCGCACACTTTCGGGAGGAGTGATGTCCTGAAGTTCAACACGATTCACCTTTACGCCCCATTTATTAGTGGCATCGTCAAGGATTGACTGAAGTTTTGCATTGATAGTGTCGCGTGAAGTCAAAGTCTCATCAAGCTCCAACTCACCGATCACGTTACGCAGAGAAGTCTGGGTGAGTTTTTCAATCGCATTCGGAAGATTGTCGATTTCATATACCGACTTCTTCGGATCCACAATCTGGAAATAAAGGAGGGCATTGATTTCTGTGGTCACATTATCTCGAGTGATCACCTGCTGCGAAGGAAAGTCGTATACTTGCTCGCGCAAATCAATGACAGGAGTTGTCACCATCCTTAATCCGCCTCTGCCAAATGCTCCGCTTGGCTCAATTTTCCGAGTATAAATCACTTTTGGCTTATCAATGAAAGGAATAATGAAATTAAGACCCGGCTGGAGCACCGAGTGAAACTTTCCAAGCCTCTCAACAACCCGAGTCTCAGATTGAGGCACAACTTTCACGCCTGCCATAATCACCACCACAACCAGCAGCAATATCACTGCAGCAATAATAATCGTCGTCATAGTTTTATCTTTTTTTGTTAGTTATATCATGGGTTATCATGGGTAGTCAGGGGTTGACATGAGAATTATACGGCTTCGACTGCGAGGATTATCGACTCATACCCCACGACTCTGACTTCTTCTCCCGGGAGGATCGGCATATCCCGCTTAGATGGCCTAACTTGCCAGACGTCGCCATCTATCCTCATCCTAAGGCAATCGGGAGCCTGGAATACGATTCCGGTCCTGCCTATTAGAGCATCCATTCCTGTAGCGCCATGCTCAGATCCTTTATTCAAAGCCTTCACAAGGCGATGCCTCCACCGATACGTAGATACATACAGCAATCCTGTAAATACAACGAAAGTCACTATAGTCACAAGCCACTCTCCACCCAACAGAGCCGCTACCATAGCGGCAAGTGCACCTGTCCCTACATATAGGCATGTGGTAGACATTGTCAGCAACTCAGCGATCAAAAATCCCACACCTAAAATCAACCAAAAGCTCCAAAGTCCCATATTTTTATGTTTTTATATTTCATACACAAAGTTAATCAAAAAATCCCACATTTTTTACATTTCATTACCAATTTATCAAAAAATTTATTAACTTTGCATATCGGGAGAAGAATTGGGGCTTTTAGAACTAAACCTAAATATTTAAGACAATGGTTAATTTCTCACTTGAGGGCAAAGTAGCCCTCGTCACCGGTGGCGTATATGGCATCGGATTCGCTATCGCTAAAGCTTTCCATGAGGCTGGCGCCCGCATCGTATTCAACAGCAATACCCAGCAAGGTGTGGACATGGGTTATGCCAACTATAAGGTAGAAGGCATTGATGCAAAAGGATATCTCTGCGACGTGACTAATGAAGATGAAGTTATGGCTATGGTAGAAGACATCGAAAAGACTGTCGGCACTATCGATATCCTTGTCAATAACGCAGGTATCATCAAGCGTATCCCTATGATTGAAATGGAAGCAAAGGATTTCCGTCAAGTTGTCGATATCGACCTCGTAGGTCCGTTCATCTGCGCAAAGGCTGTGCTTCCCGGTATGATCAAGAAAGGACATGGCAAGATCATCAATATCTGCTCAATGATGAGCGAACTTGGACGCGAGACTGTGAGCGCGTATGCAGCCGCAAAGGGTGGCCTGAAGATGCTCACTCGCAACATCTGCTCAGAATATGGCGAATACAACATCCAGTGTAATGCCATTGGCCCGGGCTATATAGCAACTCCTCAGACAGCTCCACTCCGCGAAATACAGCCGGACGGCAGCCGTCATCCTTTCGACCAGTTTATCATCGCCAAGACACCAGCTGCACGTTGGGGCACTCCGGAAGACCTCATGGGCCCAGCAGTATTCTTGGCATCGGATGCTTCCGACTTCGTAAACGGCCATGTACTTTACGTAGACGGCGGTATCCTCGCTTACATCGGCAAACAACCTTAACTTAATCTTATAGGGACGCGCAAATCGTGCGTCCCTAATAAGTAAAAACCTGACATGAACGAAGAATTTAGAGAAGTAGCCGAAAGTTATACTCTTCCTGAAGCCATCAAAGAAGCCCAGCGCTGCCTGCACTGTAAAGTGCCCGGTTGCAAAAAGGGTTGTCCTATCAGTAATGAAATTCCTGATTGGATTGGAGAGCTTGCCCACGGTAACTTTGGTAATGCAATCGAGATCATCCATAAGCGCAGCAATCTCCCGGCAGTATGCGGACGCGTATGCGCCCACGAACGCCAATGCGAAGGCAACTGCGTGCTCGCCAAGAAGGGAGAAGCAATCCACATAGGAAAGCTTGAACGCTTTGTAGCAGACTTCGACAGTGAGGCAGGATGGAGCCATGAGAATCTTCCTGAGAAGACACGAGGACGCGTCGCAGTAATCGGATCGGGACCTGCCGGTCTTACAATTGCCGGCGACTTGTCTCGCCAAGGATTCCATGTAGAGATATTCGAAATGGGTATCGAACCAGGAGGAGTCTTGACATTCGGTATTCCGGAATATCGTCTGCCTAAAGAAGTTGTGAAGCGCGAAATCAAGAAGATTGAGAATTTAGGAGTGAAAATCCATCTTCGCACTACGATAGGGCAGAACTATACAATCGATCGGCTTTTCGAAGAGGGTTTCGACGCAATATTTATGGGTACCGGAACAAGTCGCCCGAAGACCTTACAGATTGAAGGAGGCGGACATCCCGGTGTCAGACAAGCTGTATGGTTTCTACGCCGCGTAAGCCTATACAACCAAGGCTTCATCAAGCGTGAAGAAGTAGTCATCGGCGAAGGAGATAAAATTGCAGTCATAGGATGCGGCAACACAGCTATGGATGCTGCGCGTTCTGCACTTCGTATGGGTGCATCAGAAGTGACTGTAATCTACCATCGCGACATCAATCACATGTCGGCATTGCGTGCCGAATATGATGAAGCTGTGGAAGAAGGTGTGAAATTTTTGTGGAACACCAATGTCACAAAGGTCAACGGTGCCGAAGGACTGCGCCTTGAGTCGATTGTCATCAATCAAGATGGAGAAGAAAGGGTTATGCCGGTAGACCGTGTGATAATGGCAGTAGGATCAGCCCCGGCATCGCGTATCGTCGACTCCACAGAGGGGATAGAAGTAGATGAACGTGGCTATGTCCTGACACGCGATACTCCCTACGGAATGACTACGCGCAAGGGTGTCTTTGCAGGTGGCGATGTGACCAACCGCCCTGCCACTGTAGTACACGCTATGCAAGACGCCAAGAGAGTAGCGGAAAGCATCGCTAAATATATTGATGCAATCAAGTTGATTGAGGCTATCGGTTAAACACGAATATATAAATAAGAAATCCGACCGAAATTCGGCCGGATTTTTTATTTAGAGTTTTTATATCAATTGCTGATAATTGTTCAAAGTCTCGCGTAGCCTCTCTATAAGCATAATTTGCAATTCCTTAGGCTGAATGACTATTACATCGGGTCCCATTGCCATCAATTCGCTGACAAGCTCATAGTTGAGCTTAAGCTCATAGCGGAAGATAGAATAGAAGTCGTGCACCTCCTCTTTCTGTGAATGATGTAGAGGAAGGGCTCGAAGATATTTCGCACGCGTAGCAGTGGTCTGTATATACACCTCTCTCACCCCGGCTCGAGAAGAAGTGACCCCTACAATGGAACCGAAATAATCTTCCATCTTTATTCCGGAGGGCATGACAAACTCTGAGTCTGTCACTTCCATCTCCGTCACACGGTCGAGGGCGTATGTGCGAAGGCCACCACCACTCTTCTTCCCAAACATATACCATCTCTGTTTGTATAGCTTCAAGAAGTAGGGTGAAAAAAGTATCCCGACTTCCGGACGTGAACGCGCAAATCCTGCGTATGTGAATACAATCTTGCGACTATTGTTCATCGCAGTTGCCACTATAGGGAGAAACTCTCTTGCAGATGGAATATCCTCAATCTGCACACGTCCGGAAGATGTACCTAATTCATGGATTACATTGGTGGCTACAGAATTATTGAGGGTCCATTCCGTAAACTGCTTGACATAGATTGAGTCTTGGGAATCAATCCAGTAATATCCGTCAGAAGTGCACAGTATCTCGACGCAGAAGGTATCTTCAATTGCTCTCCGATACTTATAGAACGTCCGGTCTGCCATAGGTAGACCTCCGGAAAATTCAACCTTTTTCTTCCAGAGTTCATTTAGATCCTTTTTCGACAGCTTGCCATGCTTCAGGATGGTGTCAATTATCCAAATGTAAATAGCAACTTTGTCTTTCGCCATTAAAAGAACTTTAAATTGAGACTTTTACAGGCATCATGCCCTTTACAGAAATTATATATATCCCCTTGGGCAATGTGAATCCTACGCTACCGGATATGGGAGCTTCTACATGTATCACTCTTCCAGACAAGTCGTATACAACAACTTCGCTATTTCCATTGAGCCCATTGATAGTCACAGCATCGCCATTAATTTCAACTTCCGGAGCCAACATCCCGCTTATTTCTTCCACAGCATCGGGTTTTGAAGTTACATATTGTTCTATCAAAATGTCATGGAAGTTGATTCCCTTGTCATTGATAGAAGCCCGGTCAATTCGAATATTGCAAACATCTGTGCCTTCATAGACATGGGTAAATTTATAGGTCTTCTTTTCTGCTGATTTGAACTTGAAAGTGGCAAGATCATCATTTGCATCGATCACGCCGTCTCCATTAATGTCATTTCCGGTGCTGAGTTTCACGGATTGTGAACTCTTGTCGGAGTTGCCACAATATAGAGTTATCTTCCATGGACCTTGAATATCGTCGATCTGAATATAGCAGTTGCCTACTTTCCCTTGCTTGCCGATAAAGCCTACAGCATTCTTAGAAGCTCCGTTGTCGTCAGATGAATATGCAGCATACGGAGAAAGATTTCCAAACGCCACGAGGCGCCCGCCATCCGTGCCGAGTCGCATATTGTCAAATTCCACTTCACTATTAACTCCCTTCATGATATCAGCCTGATTGCCGGCAATGATAGTGCCCCATTCCGACTCTCCGAAAGAGGCAGGAGTAGTATGGAAATCAGTGTAGAAGAGTGTGCCGCCATTGACGGTCTTAAAGCTCCATACATTGCCCTCTGTGACACCGGTATTGTTGACAGCGTCCACGCGCCAATAGTATGTGACGTTTGCTTCAAGTTCGCCCGGATTCAATGAAGTTTCAGTCAAACCTGTGGCAATTTCCTCAAGAGCATCTTCGGAAGTGCCTAAATATACATTGTAAGAAAGAGTCCCGAAATATTCTTTTGTGGTATTATTCCATTTCAGCACCACATCGAGCACCTTCTCTGCGCTACCTTCCTTGGGAGCTACCAGTAAAGACTGTTCCGGTGTGAAGGGCTCAGAAGTCATAGTCTGAAGAGCCGGAGACTCAACCGATCTCATTCCATCATTGCCTGTAGCATAAACACGGAAATAGTAGAGCTTATTTTCGTCAAGACCATCCACCTTGAAAGAGGTCTCATCCTTACCGGTGCGCCCCGCTTCGGTATAAGACTTTCCATCATCTGACACTTCTACGACAAACCCTGTCTCTTCATTAGAATTGTCAGTCCACTCAAGAGAGATTGCATTTTTTTCATTCTTCACTGCCTTCAGGTCGGTAGGATTCTTAAGATAGGGAAAAGCAGAATCAATGCTGAACACATAGTTTTCAATATTCGCATATCCATTGTCGGCAATTGCTGCGGCATCCTTGGCATTTTGAGGGTCAAGGCCATTGGCAATCTCCCATTCATCGGGGATTCCATCTCCATCAGAATCGAGAGGCTTGTAGCCACCAAAGAGTTTTCCCGTGCCTTTATGAGGAAGCACTTTCTCAGTAGCGATGCCACCGGTAGTGCCAAGGGTTCCGAATGAAGCCACTTCGTCAATCAGATATTGATCCACTTCATCGC
Organism: Muribaculaceae bacterium; assembly: GCA_029060725.1. Classification (GTDB taxonomy): domain Bacteria; phylum Bacteroidota; class Bacteroidia; order Bacteroidales; family Muribaculaceae; genus Lepagella. Next base: position 7,504 of record JAIDTL010000068.1, read on the forward strand.
GCACAGGAAGTGAAGCGCCGCCATAAGCCAGAACATACTCAAGAGCCTCCGGGGCTGTCATCTTTCCGGCAATTTCCGGCATGCTCTTTGGTGCTCCTCTGCCTACGAGGTCGGATGTGGCATTCACGCGTGCACCTCCAGACTTTGCATACTCTGCATCAGACATTTCGTGCCCGTCAAGCACACCGTCAATATTTGAGTCATACCAGTTTCCTTCAGCGAAATACTTGAAGTTGCTGTTGCCTCCTACGAGAGGATAAGCTGCTTTTAGCCACGGCCCGGTGATCCAATAATTGCCGGAAATCTCAGCCCATGAGTCGCCTGCACTGTCGCCGCCCATATTGTAGGCAGCCTCCTTACCCCAATTGTAGGAAACATTATTTACAAACTGATTTAACCCCTTTACTTTTGGATTGCGTGTAGCATTCTCTATATAAAGATTGCGGAAAAGAGTCACACCATTATCAGTCTGAATAAGACCTCCGCATGAGTGGGGCTGAAGACCTTGGCCAATGATAGAATTCTGAATTGTGACATTGGCAGGACCGCTTCCCTTGTCGTTGCTGCTGATCGAGAAATTTTCATCGCGTCCCCAAAGCACCGACATGTGGTCGAAAATCATATCATGGCCGGAGGCAACGCCTGCCGCATCCTTGCCGCTGTCACCATTTACTCCCATGCGGATACGCAGATAGCGCACGATGATATTGTTGGCATTTGAGAAAGAGACTCCATTGCCATACACTTGGATTCCTTCTCCGGGAGCAGTCTGTCCGAGGATGGTAAGATTATTCTTAAAGACCAAGCGACTCTTTAGATTGATTACTCCAGAAACGTCGAAGACGACGATACGGTTTGACTTAGACACTGCATCGCGTAGCGAACCTGTGCCGCTATCGTTTAAGTTGGTCACATGGTAGATCTCTCCGCCACGTCCACCCGTAGCGAAACGTCCGAACCCCTCAGCGCCGGGGAAAGCCAGCAGGGCATCCTGTGCGTTAGCGGAAGAAGCTGTAAGCAACAGAGCTCCAATTCCAATAAATTTCAAAAATCTCTTATTCATGATGTATATAGTAGTTATTGGTTTATCGTTTATCGTTGATCGTTTATCGTTGATCGTTGGTACCAGAATTGCGGAGTGAGCATCAAGTCGGCAAATTCCGGAAGACCCATGCCCTGAGGAACATTCCTGTCACATTCCGGCAAGAGTGCATCGCATTGCGTGGCAATCTCCTCAAGCGGAAGATAAGAGAAAGAATCCGGATAGATCTCAAGTTGCTGAGCCACTGTCATCGCAGCTTTCTCATCACCGAAAAGAGCCCCTCTTAGAAGCATATCCTCGCCTCGCTTTGAGTCGTATGGAAGTCCACGTCCCATAAGCATCGCTGTCCCAGCAAGAGAGGATGCTTTTGCCATCCGTTCTTTGTCAGGGAGTCGCCCTTCGAGCACTTCTTCTTGATTATTTAGGATGAGTTCCATATAATTTAACGCTGCAGCGGCTAAGCCTTGGTCGGCTGCACGCTCATACCATCGGAAAGCACCTTTCAGATCCTTCTCGACAAACTCTCCATGTTGCATAAGCCAACCAATATTGTTGGCTGCTTTAGCATCTCCCTCCCAAGCAGCCGAGACCATCATATCGTAGCCCCGCTGGCGGTCGTCGGGCAAAGAGTCGCGAATGAATAGCCTATAACCATCCATCGCTAACTCTGCCACATCCCCTGGAGATGAAGCATGCAATGAGCCATATAAAGCCATCGACAGACCTAATATAATCAACCGAATCACTTTCATACTGCAAAAATAGTGAAAATTCTCTTATTAGCCAATTCATTTAGTATATTTGCCGACACATTTAAGCAATGGTAAGATTTCATTTTAGAAAAATAGCCATTTCTTCCGCTTCTTTTTATCCTTTTTCTTAGATTTATCTCCGTCTTTCTTGGCATTTGATTTGTTGCCCAAAGCTTTCGGCTCTTTTTCAAAGGCATCGGGTTGGAGCAGTCCTTCCTTTATCAGAAGTAGTGAATCTTTGGCACTTAGATCGTGGTCAGGCAGGGCCTCAAATCCGGCAGGTTGAGCTATCTGGAGTTTTGCAAACTGAGAATTCCTCACGCCTCTCTTGAAGACGCTTTCGATCTGGTCGAGCAGGTTGATTCTTGCATTATTCACGACATTGACACTCTCAATCGCAGTGTTTTCATCAAATTTTGCCCCGCCAAAGCGCACCTTATATTTCTTGGGATTCCCCTTTATTGTAATGCCAAATTTAAATGGAATAGGAGATTTCAATACCGCGAGGTGATAGTTGAAATCCATATCAATATTGTTTGACCCATACACGCCAAGTCGGTATCTGTCAATATTGAAGGCAAACGGATAGACACGCATAAGCCCATCAGACACTGTCATTTCAACGTTAAGGCTATGTATGGTATTGTCTGACTTATCTTTGAATCCAAGCCATTTGCCTAAAGTCCGGTATTTTTTCGGGTCGATAAAAGCAAGATTATCACCCTGTATACGGATAGCAGCATTCAGGCTGCTAAGGTCGATGTTCATTCCCGAATCAATTCTGCAAGTCGCAGCAATATCAGCCCCAATCATGCCGGAGAAATCATGCATCAATGGAGTGATGGAATCAATGGCAGGCACAAGCTTTACAAACTTGGCGATATTGAAGTCTTCGACATCAAGCCCGAAGCCAAAACTCATCCTGTCTAATTTGGGAGCAGAATAAAGTGCAGATAAGGAGATGTTGCCGGCTTCAGAATCAGCTTTCATTTTATTGAGGCTGACTCCACCGTCATAAATTAGTAAATCCCCACCCATATTTTGCATATCGACATCGCTATAAAGCAAGTGATTTGCCTTTATCTTCAGATTTGCATCAATATTGACCGGTATGAGCACGGGAGCGGATCGTCCGGGTCCTTTTTTTGACAATGCATCGAGTCTTTCCTGCAATGTAGCATCATCAGGAGTATCCATCTTCACTTTTTCCCCGTGTCCTTTGTCAGACATATATGAAGCACCGGTGAAAATTGAAGCTGATAATTCATTGATATCAATAATATCGCTCAATATTGAGAAATTCCCTTTGAGGTTATTATCAGTCTTTGAAGTCATGGCGCGACGCACGTTGCTGATCAATCCCGACATGGTGATGTCTGACCGTCCTGCACGCAAAGAAATGTTGGAAATATTGACGGTGTCGTTGCTGAAGGTAAGCGCTACTGTCGAGATGTGGGTATGTAGAGGGAAAAGGGGAGTTAGAAGGCGGGCATTGTTTGTATTGACCGAACCCTGCAACTTCCATTCATTAAGGAATCGGCTGAATTGCTTGGTAAGGTTCCAGACCAACAATTCCTCATCCTGAGCACCTATTTCGCCATAGACTCTCTTGATTTTTTTCCTGTGGGTGCGTTTGTAATAGACGTATTTATATACGTCTTTGGGAGCGATATAAGAATATTCCCGATATTTTTCCTTCTTCTTTTCTGAATGCTTTGCTACTGATTTAGAAGCCATCTTATAGAGGGAAGCCTTCACTTTTGTATCTTTAATAAGCACCCGATCTGCCAGCGAACCTGCCGATACATTTCCAATCTTGAGGTCGGCTAATATTTTCGGGGATGTTCCCTTTTGCTTCAGACCCTTAAGGCTAACTTGTCCTCCGATATTGCGGATGCGTGCACCGGCACTGTCTGTGAGGGAGATAATATTAAATCGCCCCACTTTAAGATTACCCTTGACAGGCATCATTAGCGTGGTGTCGCGTTTAAGCCCCGAATCCTCTACTCCCGCATCCAGACTTATCGCCCCCAATGCCAAATCAACGCCGCTGACAAGGATTGTGGCTGTATCCACATCGACTTTTGCTTTCAACAGCGGCATATTGTCGACTATTCTTTTGGAGTCTAATTCTATCTTTGCTTTCCCTACCTCTACCATCTTGCTTGTGTCGGAGGAAAGGAAGTAGACGTCTTGTGCAGTCAAAGACCCATCAGCCACAAGACGGTGCAGTTTCTCAGGGACAAACATCGACAAGCTTCCTTTTGCCTTCAAGTCAGCTGCGATCTTACCTGCAAGATATCCCGGGATATGTTCCAATGCAATTGGCGGAAGATCCCTGAAATCGACATTGCCCTTCAAATTGGCATCAAACGAAAGATCAGAAACAGGCGTGGAAATAAAAGCCGATGCCTCAAGTTGAGTTCCGGGTCCCGCCACAATAAAGCGCCTCAACTCCACTACTGTCTTATCCAAAAGATTAGTCTCAGTTTTGGCTGTCACTTGTAGCCCCAAATCTTTCAACCGAGCTTTCCCATAATTAAGATAAGAAGGAGACATGTCTATATTGACTGTTGCCGCCGGGATAGTATCGGTGGCAAGGTTCATAGGTGCAGTAAGTTCAAAATGTCCGCTTATCATTGCGTCTGTTGAGAAATAAGGGGCATATAGTCGGTGTTCCTGGCGGATGGAGTCCGGTAGCAACGAAAGCAAATCAGTCACAGCCACAGGCCTCAAATCTACGACACCTTTCCTCGCTATCGGGCTCTCTGTCAAGTCTATTTCTCCAGACACGACAGCCCTAAGGAAGGCCCCCCGAAGTTCCATCTCATCCATTGCTACGAGACCTGGTTCGGCAGGATTCCAATATACTTTGCCATTGACTCCAAATTCTATCTCGTCAAGATTTGTAATCAAAGTAGCTTTTGGAGAAGTGACGTTGCCGTTGATTTTGAGTCTGTAGGTAGGTTGTTCGTCTCCTTCTACGGCGGCATCTGTAAGCAAGAGCACAGAAGCTGAAGTGGAATCAGCAGCATTATAGAATCTTATTTCTTTGGGCTGCTCAAGAGAGAATCGATCTATCCTGAATCCGGGCATCTTGCTTTTTTTCTGCTCTACAGAGTCGTTTGAAAGCGACAAGATACTATAATTAGCTTTACCATTATGGGCTATGACCAGGTTGACTCCTAATCCACGAAGCACTACATTATGGAGTGCCAATTCATTATCCACAATGAGTCGCTTAAGATTGATAGAGCCTGCCAGATATTCGAGCTTCACAAGGGAATCTGCATAATTAGGGAGCAACCCTCGCTCTTCAATGGGCAGAGAGTCAAATGCATGGGAGATAACGGAAAGCTCTTTCATTTCCACTCCTAAAATAGGGAAATGAGGGTTGAATGCCAGTCTTAGATCTCCGATTTCTACGTGCCCGTCTACATAGTCGTTGGCAATTTCCTCTACCATGCTGGAAAGCTTGTCGGAGTCAAGGAATTTCACAGCGCATAATAGAAGGATACACCCGATAGCCATAACGAAAAAGAGTGTCCAGACGCTCACCTTGAGTATCTTCACGAAAAGATTACCTTTCTTGCTCTTGCTATCGCTCTCATCCATGGCTCATTTTACAATATTTTACAAAATTACAAAACACAATCGAAATCTGCAAGTGTGAAATCAACGTTTTTTCTAAAAAAATAATGATAATTTACAAACCATACAATTATCAAAATGTTATAGTATCAAATCAGAAAGAGATTTGTCCTCTTTTATTCATGCCTAAGCCGTCGAGCATCGAAGCAATAAGATTCCGATTTCTCACGCATGCGTATTGGAGCGTATAACATATATAGAGTGTTTCAACTTTCGCTCGCTCTCCTTTGATGTAAAAACTATAAAAGATCCCCTTCGAGCAGAGCGTAGCGAAAATAAGTAAAATTATCAAAATCTTAATTGCTATGAACGATGCAAATTATCGCTTCGGCGATGCTAAGAGCGAGGCTTTTGGCACAGATGCAATGCTTAAACAAGCACCAGTAGAAAAAATTCCTGACGGACCAACAATTCCTGAAGTTGCTTACGAGATGGTGAAGGATGAGACTTTCGCACAGACTCAACCCCGTCTTAATCTCGCAACGTTCGTCACCACCTACATGGATGACTATGCCACCAAGCTTATGAATGAGGCTATCAACATCAACTATATTGATGAGACTGAGTATCCGCGTGTAGCAGTGATGTGCCAGAAGTGTATTAACATTGTAGCCAACCTTTGGAACACCCCTGAGACCAACAAGTGGAAGGCAGGCGCTCTTGCCATTGGCTCTTCTGAAGCTTGTATGCTGGGTGCTCTCGCAGCCCTCAAGAGATGGAAAGATCGCCGTAAGAAAGCAGGCAAACCTTACGACAAGCCAAATCTTGTAATGTCTACCGGTTATCAGGTAGTCTGGGAAAAATTCTGTAATTTCTGGGACGTTGAGATGCGTCTTGTGCCGCTTACCACAGAGCATCCAACACTCGACGTGGACGCAGCCATCAAGCTTTGTGATGAGAACACTATCTGTGTTGTTCCTATCCAGGGTGTAACATGGACCGGACTTAATGATGACGTTGAGGCACTTGATGCTGCCCTCGACAAATTCAATGCAGAGACCGGCAACGAGGTATGTATCCACATCGATGCAGCTTCCGGTGGCTTTATCCTTCCGTTCCTGTTCCCAGACAAGAAATGGGATTTCCGTCTGAAATGGGTATTGAGTATAAGCACTTCGGGCCACAAGTTTGGTCTCGTATATCCGGGCCTTGGTTGGGTAGTATGGAAAGACAAGAAGTATTTGCCTGACGATATGGCGTTTACTGTAGACTATCTTGGAGCAGAAGTGACACAGGTAGGTCTTAACTATTCTCGTCCTGCAGCACAGATACTCGGTCAGTACTATCAGTTCATCCGTTTGGGATTCGAAGGATATAAGAACATCCAGTACAATTCTCTTATGGTAGCACGTTACCTTAAGGAGCAGGTAAGCGCAATGGAACCGTTTATCCCTTACGCAGATGAGGAGCTTCCTAACCCGATCTTCGTATGGCGTATGAAGCCTGAGTTCCAAGCCACTGCCAAATGGACACTCTATGACCTCCAGGATAAGCTTGCTCAGAAAGGTTGGATGGTGCCGGCTTACGCAATGCCTAAGAATATTGAGGATATGATCGTCATGCGTGTGCTCTGCAAGCAAGGATTCAGCCGCGATATGGCCGACCAACTTCTTTCTGACATCCAGTTTGCTGTAAATGAGCTTAACCAGCTCCAATATCCTACTACAACGCGAATTGCGATGGAGAAGAATATTCCTTTGAAGAACTCAATGTTTAACCATACGGGAAAATGAGTTGTGGAGTTGTGATAAGACAATCCACATGAATAAATTATAAAAATCTTAGAATCAGCGGCCGGGGGCCATTGAAGTTGGTGCCCGCCGCCGATTCATACCTTATTCGATACTATGGAAAAGACAATTACGAAAGCCCAAATCAAGCAAGCCGCACAGGAGGCATACGAGGCTTCAAAGGATATAAAGGGTGGTATTAATGCACACTATATCCCATACCTCGCAAACATTAATCCTGACCTCTTTGGAGTGAGCGTTACGCTTACGGACGGAACTTGCTACAATTTTGGCGATACAGAATATAAGTTTGGCATTGAATCAGTCTCGAAAGTGCCGACAGCAATCCTTGCAATGATCCAACACACTCCGGCAGGAGTATTGAAGCAGATAGGTGCAGATGCCACAGGACTTCCGTTTAACTCAATCTTTGCAATCCTTCTGGAGAATGATCACCCTTCCACTCCATTAGTGAATGCCGGTGCAATCACAGCGTGCTCTATGGTAGCGCCTCAGGGAGACTCTGAAGACAAGTGGAAAGCGATAACCAAAAATATCACAGAACTTTGCGGTTCGGCTCCGGAACTTATTGATGAGCTTTACGAAAGCGAGACTGCCACAAACTTCAACAATCGTTCGATAGCATGGTTGCTTAAGAATTACAACCGTATTTATGACGATGTAGACATGAGCCTCGACCTATACACACGTCAATGCTCCCTCGGCATCACATCATCGCAGTTGGCAATAATGGGCTCTACAATCGCCAACGGTGGTTTGAATCCGGTGACCAAGAAGCAGGTGTTTGACCCCGAGATCTCACCAAAGATCACTACAATGATAGCAAGCGTCGGATTCTATCAGCATACGGGCGACTGGCTCTATACATCGGGAATTCCCGCTAAGACCGGTGTCGGTGGCGGAGTGATGGGAGTGATGCCCGGACTCTTCGGAATAGCAGCATTTGCGCCACCCCTTGACGATGCCGGCAACTCAGTGAAAGCACAGGCCGCGATCAAATATTTCATGCAGAAATTAGGACTTGGCATATTCACCGGCGACAAAGTGAGCATCGTAGATTAATTTATCAAGATAAATCATGATAGATCATGTTATATCCTGATAAATCCCGAGATTATTAAAATCAGATTTCACTAATTATTAAAACCTCATTATTATGGCTACTTCAACCGGACAAAAAACAGCGACCGTGAAACAGGCCGCCAAGATGGGGGTTTTCACCCTTATCATAATGAACATTGTAGCGGTCGTTTCGCTCCGAGGTCTCCCGGCAGAGGCTGAGTATGGCGTAAGCTCCGCATTCTACTATATATTTGCTGCGATCGTCTTTCTGATTCCCGTATCTCTCGTAGCCGCTGAGCTCGCTGCCATGTTCCCATATCAGCAGGGTGGTATGTTCCGCTGGGTAGGTGAGGCATACGGCGATAAGGTCGGATTCCTTGGAATTTGGCTGCAGTGGATCGAGAGTACCATCTGGTTTCCGACGGTATTGACTTTCGGAGCAGTGTCGCTCGCATTCATTGGCATGGACCATATATATGATGCTCACCTCGCAGCCAACAAGTATTACACTATTGCAGTGGTATTGGCAATCTACTGGATAGCGACGTTCATCTCGCTCAAGGGCATGGGATGGGTAGGAAAAGTATCTAAGATAGGTGGTATCGTCGGTACGATTATCCCAGTTGTAATCCTCGTGGTATGTGCAATCGTATATCTTGCTACGGGTGGCAAATCACAGATGGATTGGCACGGAAGCTTCATCCCTGATTTCTCCAACTTCAACAATATTATTCTTGCAGTCTCTATCTTCCTCTTCTATGCAGGTATGGAGATGTCTGGTATCCACGTAAGGGAAATCAAGAACCCGACAGTCAATTATCCTAAGGCAGTTATAATTGGTGCGCTTGCTACGGTAGCTATCTTTATTCTCGGCACATATTCACTCGGCGTGATCATCCCGGCTAAGGATATCAACCTCGTTCAGAGTCTTCTCGTAGGCTTTGACAACTATTTCGGAGCTCTGCATATTAAATGGTTTGCTCCAATCATCGCCATCGCACTTGCATTTGGTGTGCTTGCCGGCGTTCTGACTTGGGTGGCAGGTCCTTCTAAAGGTGTGTTTGCAGTAGGCCAGGCAGGTTACCTTCCTAAGTTCTTCCAAAAGACCAACAAGAACGGCGTGCAGAAGAATATCCTCTACGTTCAGGGTATAGCTGTCACAGTCCTTTCATTCATTATGGTCCTCATGCCATCTGTACAGAGTTTCTATCAGATTTTGTCGCAGCTTACTTGTGTGCTTTATCTTATAGCTTACTTGCTGATGTTTGCATCTTCCATCAAGCTCCGCTACTCGATGAAGAACGCTCCTCGTCCTTATCGTCTTGGCAAGAAGGGTAATGGCGTGATGTGGCTCATCGCCGGTGTTGGATTCCTTGGATCCGCAATTGCATTTATATTCAGTTTCTTCCCGCCGGCACAGATTCAGATGGGATCAAATGCCGTATGGTTCTCTGTTTTGATCGGTGGCACGATTATATTTGTAGTCTTGCCGTTTATCATCCTTCACTTCAAGAAACCATCATGGGATGCAATGGGAACATCATTCGTTCCGTTCCACTGGGATAACTCAGCCCAAGCAGCTCAGGAAAGACTTCAGGCAGCTCAAGAATTTGCTTCAGAAAATGCAGACAATCCTGACGCAGCCAAGTTCGTGGACTACGCAAAATCTAATGATAAATGATGAATTATTAATGATAAATTGATCTTACGAGACCCCGGGCTCAGTCCCGGGGGATTCTCATAAGGTGAAATTTGTCATTATATTCGTCAAGCCTTAAATCAATTAATCATTCATCATTAATAATTCATCATTATGATACGGACCGGTAAAGCCCCGATGACACTGATGACCTACTGCGCCATCATGTCGATTTCGCTGATCGTGAATCTTCCTGGGCTGGCAGTAACACCAATGCTTGGGACACTCAGCACTATATTCCCACACACCACCCAAATTGAGAAGCAGCTCCTGACTGCACTCCCCAACCTCCTCATCATCCCCTTCGTCTTGATGTCGGGCAAGCTATCGCTCACCCGGCATAAACTGGCGATCATTGTCGGAGGTCTTGTACTCTTCACTGCATGTGCGGTCGCCTATATGTTTGCTCCATCAATGGCAGCTCTTATAGTCATCAGCTGTCTCCTCGGATGCGCTGCCGGTCTGTTGATTCCATTCTCCACCGGTCTGATTGCTGACACATTCTCGGGCACGTACCGTATGAATCAGATGGGTATCCAGAGTGGTATCTCCAACTCCGCGCTCGTAGTTGCAACTTTTGTAGTAGGATGGCTTAGCCATGGCAACTGGCACCTGCCTTTCGCAGTTTATCTCGTCTGCCTAATTCCGCTCGTGCTTGCGTTCGGACTCCGTAAGGTGACTGCGACAACCGACAGCAATCCAGCCACCACAACAACAAACACCGCAACAGCCTCCACTCCAATAAAGAGCGCCTCCACGGAAAAGACAGTGGGTGGATTCTACATGGGCAGAATTTGGGCGCTGATCGGAGTGTATTTCTTCGTCACTTTCGCATCTATCTCAATTTCCTATTATTGCCCGTTCCTTATCGAGAAGAAAGATTGGAGCGCATCGCTTTCCGGCACTATCACGGCTATATATTTTCTCTTTATCCTACTTCCGGGATATTTCCTGCCATTCTTCATGAAGGTGCTTAAGGGAAACACATTCTTCTGGGCAGCAGTCATGATGCTGGTGGGTCAGGCATTGTTCGTATTCTGTGCAGATTCAGTGACCATGTGCATCGGTGCAGCACTTGTAGGTCTTGGCTACGGTATCTCACAGCCTATCATCTACGACAAGGCAGCCCAATGTGTCAACAATGAGAAGAAAGCTACCATGGCACTCTCATTTGTATTGACTGCAAACTATTTGGCAATCGTGGTCTCTCCATTCTTGATCGGATTGCTCCGCGATATCTTCCATGTGGCAGCAGGGGGCACATTTGCATTCCTCATCAGCTTTATTCTCTTGATAGCATACGCAATCATCACCTTTGTGATGCGCAAGAAATTTGCATTCTCAGTAACTGCTCAGGATGCCTGAGTAAATGCATAATGCATAATTATCTACGCTCAAGCTAAAGCAAGTCATAATGCATAATTATCTACGCTCAAGTTAGGGCAATTGTAAGTCTCTGAAATTCAGACAATAACACATTATGATATAATACAATTTTATTTGATAAATTATTTAATTAATATAAAAATATTATGAAAAAACACTATTTTTTAGCAGTTGGGTTGGTAATGGCAGCCATGGGAGCATTTAATGCTTCCGCCCAGCGTGACAACCGGCACATGGAGTCGGGGGTCACAACCTTGATACATAATGAAAGCGCCAATCCCAACGATGTCGAGAATACAATGAAAAGCAATGCCCCGAAGGCTCCTAACGATAACGGTCTTCCTCGTTTTGCAATAGTAGGCAAGAACAATGATTTCTATCTCGGTATAGGCGGACAATTCTTGGGTGAAGGAGTCTTCACTTGGGGCGACAATATGCCGTCGGCTACATTGTTCACACCCTCATCTCTTACCCCCGCAAAGCCGGGCAATGGAGGTAACACCCAATTCGCATGGCAGACCTCATCGCTATATATGAACTTTGTGGCTATGCCGGGATCTGACAACCAGATAGGCATCTTCTTCAAAGGAACCTTCATGGGAGATCATGATACATTCAAATTGAAGCACTTGTATGCAAAATATCGTGGGTTGACTATCGGTCACACTACAAGTTTGTTTACTGATGGTGCAGCTGAACCAATGACTATCGACTATGAAGGACCTAACGGATATCCTTTCTTAGGACTCTTCACAGCTTACTGGGAACAGAACTTCACGAAGCATTTTTCCGGAGCCATAGGTATTGATGCTCCTACTGCTTCTATGACAACCAACAGTACAACAGAGAAAATCAATCAGCGTATTCCTGCAGTGCCTCTCTATCTGCAGTATGCATGGGACGGAGGAGCATCACATGTTCGTCTATCCGGATTGATCAGACCGATGCAATACCGAAATCTTTCTGCAGCAGCTAATGAGACAGCAGTAGGCGGGGGAGTGCAGGTGTCCGGTATGACAAAAGTTGTAGGTAATCTTGGTGCTAACTTTAATGCCGCATACGGTAAGGGCATTGGTACATATCTTCAGGATGACAACGGACTCGGACTTGACGTAGTGGCCACATCGACTCCCGGAAAGATGGAGACAGTGAAGACATTCGGGGTGACCGGAGGACTGAGCTATAAATTCTCTTCGAAAGTATCAAGCAACCTTACATACAGCCATCTCGTAAACTGGCTGCCTGATGATGCAGTGGTTTCTGATAGCCAATACCGTTATGGCGACTATGTAGCAGCCAATGTAATCTACAATATCAATAAATTTATCTCTGCAGGCATTGAATACGACTACGGCCATCGCAAGAGCTTCAATGGGGAAGGTCTGCACGCCAACCGCCTCCAGTGCCAATTGGCAGTAACGTTCTAAACTATTTTACAAGAGCACGCAGGAAATCTTCGAGCGAGTCATCGCCCGACAGACCAAAGCGTTGCCTAAGACGTCTCTTAGCCTGCCGCAAAGCACCCGGCGTGACATTCAAGATGCCGCATACCTGTTGGCTTGAAAGACCCATATATAGATATGTGCATAGCCGTATGTTGTTTGGCGATATTGTAGGCGACAGTACTTTCAGACGTTCGGCGAATTCGGGACTTACCTCGGCAAACGTTTTTTCGAAAGCCATCATCTCTTCCTTCCCTGCAAAATGCATCTTGATGTTGGTTTCAATCTCAGTTAGGTCTTTCGCAGACACACTACCCTCCAGCCTAAGTCGCGCAGTCTCTTCCTTTACCTTATCGAGCACCTTCTCCGACTCTTCTCTGGAGAGCGACATGGCAAGAATCTGACGTTCCATCTTCTCGGCCTCCAACTGGAGGCCGATTGTCTTTATCTTGTTGCGATGACGTATCCACTGGACTGCGATTAAAGATAGCAGAAGGAGGATGACGAGGGACACTGCGACAGTGTAATGCCTACTCTCTATAGCCTGTCTCTCCCGCTCCGCTTCGGCCTCGTGCTGACGCAGAGCGTTGACGCGCTCGAGATATTCTTTCTTCTCGGGGTCGTTGTTTTTATTGATAGAATCATTTGCCGCTATACATCTTCTAAGGGCTCTCAAGGCTTCCCTGTCTTTACCGATTGACTCGAGATACCGTGAATAAACTCCATATACCTCTTTCTGAAAATCCCAATCATTGACTTCAGTCCCATGACTAAGTGTGAAATAATATGCGGCAGAGTCCGGACGGCCTGTTCTCATGTAGTGAGCGCAGAGCAAAGCCTCATACAGTGCCTTTGTCTCCGAAAACGGCTCTTTCAGTTCAGGATATTCCGACAATATATTGACAATATGATATCCTTCGAATAGAGAAGCGCTGTCTTTAAAGAAGCAATGGCGGTTTCGAAGCAGGACTTCCCTTGTGAAAAGATCACCGGTAGCATCACTGTCAGCCAGCAGCGCATCTATTTTCGCACGTCCCTCATCAAGATATCCGGCACGGCAAAGCACTGTCGGCTCGTTAAGACGAACATTAACGCGTCGCATTTCCCTGCCGGATTTGGTATACAGAGAATCAGCCATCTGAAGATAGAAAAGGGCGAGATTCGGAGAGTTGACATACTGAAGGCTATTTGACAAAAGCACTGCAATGTTACCAGCCTGTGGAAGGTCTTCTATCTCACGGTAGTAGTCAAGGGAGGCCAGAAGTTCCTTAAATGTCTCAATCGTCTTCAATCGGAAGTATGGATTGTCGAAATCCATCAATCTATGCTGTATATAGTCGTCAGGTGCAGCCATTTCCGCAGCTTTCCTCACACTGTCTATAATTGTCTTTACCATATCAGGAGATCCATCCACCATATATTTATAGACTTGCCAGTAGTCCGCGCAAGCCCGGGCATCGATCCCATTCTGCCCTTTCAGGTCATTTGCAATGCTCTTCATGGAATCTACTATCGGCTGCAGTCTGTCGGGATCCGTAGCTATGAAATACATATTTTCCGCCGCCATAGTCAGCGAATCGAAGGCAGGCGTGATCGACGGCCATCCATACGGAGCGACCGTAGATGCGTGACGGCGGCAACCTTGCGACAATGCCAATGCCGTCAGCAGAGCGATGAGTGTGACTAAATGTTTCATACTGCAAAATTACAACGATAGCATGTGTTATGCAAGTGTTACATGTGAATGTCACGATTTGTAACGCCTTAAATTTGGACTATAACGCTGTCCGCATCTACTTTTGCAACCGAATTTCCAATCTCACCATAATATCAGCCTTACATCATGACTTATCTCACCGGCATACATCAAGGAATACTCCGCTTCCTCATCACTATGACATACATCGTGACGGCAGTCGGTGTGTGTGGCGCGCATGGTATGGACACCATTCAATTAGAGATACATTATCCAGTGGCAAAATACGCCTTCATGCCTGATTTCAGAGACAACCGCGGAATAATAGACAGTCTCGAAATGGTTCTTAAGTATGGCCCCCCATTGAGGATAGACATCGTGTCAAGTTCATCTCCGGAGGGGAACGCAAAGTTCAATCAGCGTCTTTCAGAACGACGCACGGCTACCGCCCTCAAATTACTATCATCGATCTCCGGAATGACGACAGATAGCCTTATTTACAACTCTGGAGGAGCAGATTGGACCGGATTAACACCATATATGGAAAAGATCACACGCCAACGCCAACTGAGAAGACTTGACGGAGGGACAGTGTGGCGCCATTTGAAGGATTCCGTCTTCCCTAATCGGAGGGTATCGCGTATCACCATCGTCACACGCGGCCCGCTTATGCTCCTTGAGGAAGATGCGTCAGACTACTATGCTACAGTGGCAGAGTCACCCACCGGCCACAATCTCCTATCTTACGTCTATCCGGACCGGTACGAGCCGAGAGGATGGAAGCCATGCTTGTCACGAATCACCGGGGCACTGCGCAGCAACCTTCTATACGACATGGCTACCATGCCCAACTTAGGAATAGAGCTGGCAATTCCCCACGGATGGTCTGTTGGGTTGAACTGCATATATGCCTGGTGGGGTGGGCAAAGGCATGCCCGCTATCTGCGACTGCAGATCTGGGAACTTTTCGCACGTCGCTACTTCGGACAGTGCGAGCTGACAGGATGGCACATAGGTCTCTACGCACAGATAGGACGCTACGATATATGCCTCAACGGCAATGGATACCTCAGTGGATATTCCGGCGCGACCTTCTTCCAACGCCCTACCCTGGGGGGAGGCTTGGAGGCCGGCTATGCCATGCGCCTCACCAAAAAGCTCAACCTTGACTTCACTGTGGGAGTAGGAGTGCTGTCCGGACAGTATCAGACTTATACCGCAACACCGGGACACCATAGCGTATGGCAGTCGACGCGCCAACGTCGCTATTTCGGACCGTCGAAAGCAGAGATAGCCCTCGTATGGCTTTTCGGGGAAGGAGGTGAGAAATGAGACCTTGCATAGCAATCCTTACACTTCTGTCTGCAGCCATCCTTGCAGGATGCCAGCACCAGCAGGAACTCTGTTTCGACCATGACCGCCACGAGAGAATCCCTATGGACGTGGAATTTGACTGGAGCGAACATCCTGAAGCGAATCCGGCAACGATGAGCCTCTACCTCTTCCCTGAAGACGGACGCCCGTCGATCAGGTATGAGTTCAACGGTCGCGACGGAGGTCGCATCCTCGTGCCGACCGGTCGCTACACAGCGATCGCACTCAATTCTGACACGGAGGAGATTCTCGTGGAGGAGTCCGACCGGCTTGAGACATTCCGCGTGCGCCTACGCGATGCCTACGAGCTACAGGGGCTTTCCATGAGGGCTGCTGAAGTACCCCGTGCACCGGGAGCGGAAGGGGAACGCATGGTCTGCGCTCCCACTAAGCTATGGAAGGCAAGGAGAGACGGACTTTTAGCCGATGAGGGAACGGAGGAAATTAAGAAATTCAGGATGCGTCCTACTGAGGCGATATGCCACTACACCGTGAGGATAGACTCAGTTGAGAACATCGGAGGCGTTGCATCGGTCAGTGCCACCTTGTCGGGAATGGCCGGCGGGATGCTCCTCCATGACGGTATGCTGACCGACGAGACAGTGACAATACCTTTCGAGATAGCATCGGACGGAGAAGCTTCGCTGAGCGGCTCCTGGATGACCTTGGGCCATTGTGGACACTCACGCTGGCGCTCGGACATCGATCCCTCAACAACTAAACACATTTTCACAGTCTATGCGATTCTCGCCGACGGATCGAGATGGTATCACAACTACACGGTCACCGATCAGGTCCACGACTCCGACCCTGACAAGTGCGACATAGTTCTTGACAGGCTGAGCTTGCCTAAGGCTATGAGCGGAGGAGGATTCGACATATCGGTCGGTGAATGGCAGACAGTCACCCAGCTGATTCCCATGTAGGAAATATCAACAAACACATAAGTCAACAAACAACAATCATTCATTTAAAACTTCAACAGCATGAAAAAATCAGTATTCCTGACATCAGCGGCACTTCTTGCGCTGGTGTCCTGCTCAGAAGACGAGATTAAACAGGTCAACCGGGGTCATGCCATCGATTTCCGTGCCGTGACAGCGTCACGCGCCATAGAGACTACGATGACGAACCTAAAATCGTTCTATGTCACGGCGTTTGACGGTGCCAACATCTACGACGGCATTCAGGACGCGGCATTCGCCAACACCGGAGGATACTTCCTATCCGAGACACTTCATTATTGGCCTGAAGACGAAAATAAGGTGCTCTCTTTCGCTGCCTACTCTCCCGCTATGACCGATAAAGGGGGCTTCCTTAACGGCAATTTGTCGCTTACCGGATCCGGGCTGACCCTATCGGGCTTTGCCCCACGCTACGACCTTTCGAAGCAGATCGACTTCATACATGCCTTCGGCACGGGCAGCAAAAAGCATGATGAGAAGACGGGAGTGGCTCTCAATTTCTCACACGCACTATCACAGATAGAAGTGAAGGCTATGAACGGGGGCACGAATCAATTCACCATAGCCGGAGTCAAGATAGTGGGAGCTATGAATGCCGGTGACTATGATAACGCCTACGGTTGGAATACAGCAGGTAAGACCAAAGGAAGCTACAAGGTTCTTCTCGACAATCCTATCGTACTCAAGAAGCAGCCTCAGGCGCAGTCACTTATGGCAGAGTCCGGGACCGCAATGCTCATTCCCCAACGTTTGACGGCATGGAAGACAGATGACGCGAACAATACAGCCGGAGGCGCCTACATAGCAGTGAAAGTCAATATCAAGGACAACGATGGCAAACTACTTTTCCCCCGCGACAATGACGAAAACGCCTATGGATGGGTAGCCGTGCCGATCTCGACTCATTGGGAAGCAGGCAAGAAATACGTTTATACACTTGACTTCGCTACCGGCGCAGGCGTAGTAGCACCTCCAACAGGTGGCGAAAACCAGTTTGACCCGGGACTCCCCGGCGACAAGAATGACAAGGACCATCCGAAGAACGATAACGACGACTCCAACGACAACGGTGACGATGACGAAAAGAAGCCGGGTGGCAGCGGACAGGGAGAGGATCCGGAAAATGACCCCGAGGTGCCCAAGCCAGGCGATACCATTCTCGATACCCCCATAATGTTCAAGGTGACTGTAACAGAATGGACAGAGATAGCCGAGAATCCATCCACCATACTCTAAAGCATCAATACAACACTACAATTCGGTCGGAAATGAATCTCCGGCCGAATACCAATATAAACCAAAAGCTTGATTATGAAACTTCGATTGCCTATTGTCATACATATACTCTACATCTTCGCACTCCTCCTTTCATGTGCTGATGAAACCGAGCTATACATTCCTACGGCGTCAGACAGGATAGGTTTTGAAGTCGGAAAGGAATGGAATTCAACTGAAAATGGCACAACTCGCTCTGAGACTACCACGAAAAGGAGAATGATCTCAGCGACATCCATAGTAGGACAATTGCCGGAAGGACAGGATTCCTTGTTTCTTCATGTCGTCGAAGATGTAATGCCTGTAGAAGAGCCACAGAATACAGCGACCCGGAGCGTACTGCGTCCGGGATCCCATTATACAAAGATAGCTCTGTCGGCCTATAGGTATCTCTCCGGAACATGGAACGAGACCCAGACCCCCAATTACTTCAACAACGTTACACTGGACGTGACAGCACAGTCAGCGTATACCGACTATGTATGGCCAGGGGAAAAGTATTCACTTCGTTTCTTCGGGACTGCCCCCTCAGGGCACGGCACCCTGTCGGCTTCCGACAAACCGGGTTATCCGACACTCGACTATACAGTACCCACCGAGATATCGAAACAGGTCTCACTCATCACGGTATTCTCGGAAGAATATCGAGGTGACTTCCGCCAATACGTACCGCTTAACTTCCATCATGTGACATCCTCAATCTATTTCAAGGAAGCCGACGGACTCGTCCCCGGATCAATCAAAAGCATCAGCCTGAAGGGACTCTACGGAAGCGGCACATATAACTTCAAGACCGACAGCTGGACCAACCTCCACAACCGCGCATCATATACATCCACTCTCGAAAAAAGAGTGACAGGAATGGATGGAGAGGACATCACCGACTACCTGACGGCTTTCACTGTATTACCTCAGCAGACCCCGGAGGAGGCTGCTGTTGAAGTAGTGTATACGGATGACTACACTAAAGAGGAACGCACCATGAGGGGAGTACTGTCATGCCGTTTCGAAGCAGGAAAGCGCTACGACATCTACATCTCTCCTCAATCAATACGCTGCGAGTATTCTCTCGGAATTAATTTTACAAATACTTTTCCGCCTGTTTTTGAGTATATGCCTACGGAGGGTTCCGGTCAAAGCCCATATTACATTGACTTAGCTATACCTAAAGACCGGCCCATCGATGCAGATCCTAAACGTGTGAGACTATTGAGGACCATCATTCAGAAAGGCAAGGAAAACGAAGAGGAATATCTTGAGCTGGTAAAAGACTGCAATCTTGAATTCTATAAATACAATCCGTCTTCAAGAAAATATGACATACCGATAAAAATCACCGAGACAATGCTTTCGGACATAACTTACAATGGAGTTAACGATTATTATAAGTATACATATTATAACTTTCATGTAAAGAAGCCACCGGTATCAGATGGCGCCATAGACAGGGCACTTAAAGAGATGCCTGAATACGGAAGCGATGAAAGGCCATACAATCTGTCGAATGCTACGGGAGATACTGCGGTGCAAAACACTGCGAACTGCTACATAGTAAACGCTCCCGGCACATATTCCATACCAATTGTCTACGGCAACGCTATAAAGAACGGCGAGATGAACACAAAGAGCCTTACGACAGACTGGTTTACCACTAACACTCAAATGGAGCGAACCCCAAAAATCGGAGTGCTTTCAGCTCGTTCAAAAGGTAGTGTAACGTATGTGGAAAAGACCCTTTCATCACCGTATATCGTAGACCACAAGCCTGCTACGACTACACCCGCCAACTATATAAAGTCAGCAAAAATACTGTGGCAGTCTCCTATGAATGATGGCCAAAACGATATAATAACCGATTTACGGCTGTCTGATGACCGACGGACCCTCACCTTCAAGATCAACAGATCTGACATACGTCAAGGCAATGCTCTTATCGCCATCATCGGCACATACGAAATGTGGAGCTGGCACATCTGGATTACCGATTACGTTCCGGGACAAAACGACAAGACATTGGTGAACGAGGCAGGTAAAAGGTATACTGTCATGCCTTGCTACTTAGGTTGGGTAGACCAACGGGAAGGAAACGACAGGCAAATATGTCGTATGGTAGTCAATGTCAAGGGCACGAAGAAACGCTTTGAATGTTATCCCCGGATACCGGCCGCCCTGAACATGTATGGCGAATCTCCTCTATATCAATGGGGGAGGTCGATGCCGTTCATGAATCCTCTGACATCGCCGATATCGTATACCCAATATAACGCCACTTTGAACAAACCATTGATATTCAGTCAATGCAGTCCGATGATAGTATTTAGTGAAACACAATCCAGATCATTCAATACTTCTATAAACGCCTGGAATTGGATCAACACCAATGCCATCTATACTTCCAGCTATTCAGGCGACATCACTGAAGCTAAGTCCTGGAATACGGGAGAAACTGTAAAATCGATTTATGATCCGTGTCCGGTAGGATACTGCATTCCAATGGGGGATACATTCACCGGACTGAGTGACCACTGGTTGAGTTGGAGTTCAAATTCCTATCTTGTCAAAGACAGTCAGTACTCCAATGCCGATGAGATCTATTGCAATCCCTTTGAACTTGATCCGGAAGACACCTATATACTTCCGCTAATACCTAAAGTGATTATTGCGCAAAAAAACTTTCTTTCACAGTCAGACTGGGGTCTCTGGACATCCTCCATTCAATATCAATCCGGTAATAATGGCAGTCCCTATGGACACGCAGTTTTCAGAAATCAACAAACCATTGATCCAAGAGCCGCCCCTACAGCCTGTCTGTTACAGGTCATACCGATGAGGGAGCCTTAGAGTTAGTTGTCAGATTTCATCAAATATTTTTCCTCCGACGACACACAATAAAGAAATCAGCTGGGCAGTACTGTCCGGCTGATTCCGTATCTTCACTGCAGAGGGGATGGATGGAAGTCGGGATTGTGGGGGACTTGATATGTTGGATTTTTAGAGAGGTAAATATGGAAGTTTCATGGAAATTTTGTATCTTTGTGCTTTAAATCATTAGAATTAGATATGTATAGGCACGATGATAGAGTGGTGGTGACGCTGGATGCGGGGGGAACTAATCTGGTGTTTGGGGCTATGAGAGGGTGTGAGTATGTCAACAATACTATTACATACCCTTCCAATGCCCATGATCTCGACCTTTGTCTGGATACGATGATAAAGGGTTTCAGGGAGGTAATTGAGTCGCTGGATGAGAAACCTGTGGCTATCAGTTTTGCTTTTCCGGGTCCGGCGGATTATCCTAATGGCGTCATTGGCGGATATCTGCCAAATTTCCCATCTTTCCGTGACGGTGTAGCTCTCGGACCAATGCTTGAGCATGAGTTTGGAATACCGGTTTTCATCAATAATGATGGAGATCTGTTTGCTTACGGTGAGGCTCTTTGCGGTGCTTTGCCTGATGTCAACCGGCGCTTGAAAGAAGCGGGCAGCAATAAGCATTTTAAGAATATGCTCGGTTATACTTTTGGCACTGGTTTTGGAGTTGGAATTATGGTGAACGGCCAGCTCAACCGTGGAGATAATTCTTGCGTGGAGACTTTTTGCTTGCCGCATAAGACCAAAGCCGGGATTATTGTGGAGGATGGCGTGGCTGTGCGTGCCATAAAACGAGTATATGCGGAGGCTTC
Source organism: Muribaculaceae bacterium (assembly GCA_029060725.1). Taxonomy (GTDB): domain Bacteria; phylum Bacteroidota; class Bacteroidia; order Bacteroidales; family Muribaculaceae; genus Lepagella. Next base: position 29,282 of record JAIDTL010000068.1, read on the forward strand.
GGGAGATTATGGCCATAATTTCGAACCTAAGGAAATTTGTGAGATAGCAGATGGTAAACGAGAGGGTAATGTAGAGGCCGCCAGAAAGGCTTTTGCTGAGTTTGGAGAGATTGCCGGCAATGCGATGTCTATTGCTGCACAGTTGGTAGACGGTATCATTGTGATTGGCGGTGGTATTACTGCCGCCCGACAATGGATTCTGCCTTCGTTGCTCAAAGAGCTTCGTTCTGAACTTGCTACTCTTGGTGGAGATAGCGTCAGAAGAGTGCAGATGGAAGTGTTTGACCTTGATGATCCTAAAGAGTTTGAACGCTTTGCAAAGGGCAATGTGAAACGTATTAATGTTAGGGGCACTAATCTTTCGGTGGAATATGACGATATGAAGCGAATTGGTGTGACCTTTTCAAAACTTGGGGCGAGCAAGGCAATATCTGCAGGGGCTTATTCGTTTGCTCTTTCAAAGATAGATGAAGAAGAAAATGATTAAGAAGGAACCTATACGCTTTGCTCCGTATTTTAAAAGTGTGATATGGGGTGGCGAAAAGATATGCAAATATAAAGGTGTTGAGCAGCATGAGTCAAATATTGGGGAGAGCTGGGAGATATCGGAAGTGCGCGGGCACGAATCCGTAGTGTCTGAAGGACCCTATAAGGGGATGCTGATTACTGAGCTCATCGAAATGTTTGGCTCAGAATTGGTAGGGAAGGATGTGATGGATCGTTATGACGGGAAATTCCCGCTGCTTGTGAAGCTGATAGATGCTAACGACAATCTTTCGGTGCAAGTGCATCCTGATGATGAGCTTGCAATGGCGCGCCATGGAAGTCTGGGTAAAAGCGAGATGTGGTATATAATTGAAGCAGAGAAAGATGCTAAAATATATTCAGGACTGAATCGCCCGTTGACACCAGAGGAATATGTGGGAAAAGTAAGTGATGACTCAATTGAAGATGTGCTTGCTATCCACGATTCTCACCCGGGAGACGTATTCTTTCTTCCTGCCGGGAGAGTGCATTCGATAGGCGCAGGAAATCTTCTTGCTGAGATTCAGGAGTCGAGCGACATTACTTATCGCATTTATGACTATGGACGTAGGGATGCTCAAGGCAATACTCGCGAACTGCATACAGAATTGGCTAAGGATGCCATAGACTATACTCATTACGATGACTATAAGAGCGAACCGGCAGACGACAGCTTAGCTGAAGTTGAGATCGCCAAATGCGATCATTTCTCGGTGAATAGGATTCTGCTTGATGGGAAAATGCAATTACAGTATGATGATTCGTCGTTTACAGTCTTGATGTGTCTGGAGGGTGAGGTAAATATTGGGGATATGATGATTAAAAAAGGGGAGACCGTGTTATTGCCCGCAGCAATGACTTATGTGACTCTTGTAGGGAAAGGAGTATTGCTTGCGGCAAGAAGTTAGAATTTTAGAACTTTATCATAAATTGGGGGGTCTTTAGAGTTGACCCTGTTCGATTAAGAAGGCGATGCGGTCGATGATTGCGTCATCTTTGTTTGATTCCGGATGAAAGCCGGCTTTCATGTTCATTCCGAAGAATTTTCCAAAGGTTTGCCAAAATCCAGCCCGGAAACTGCCTAAGAATGCTTTTACGATGCTGAATGAACTTTGATCTGTCTCGCGGTTTATGAGCTTGAGCAGTATTTTACCTTGATTTTTGGTCATGGTCTTGACTACGGGCTTGTATTGCTCGAAGATGTCTTTTTCGAGACGTTTAAGATGCTTTTCACGTGTCTTTTCATCGGGTATAGTGAGGATATACTCGTAGGTCTCACATAAAGTTGCGAATGCGAGTTTGGCGTAGGGGAGAGTCTTGCGGACATCGCGCACTGTCTTCCAGTAGAAGTCTTCCTGCTTTTTATTCTTAAACTTCATCGGAGGGTAGACGTGGAAGTCTTTGAAGATAGTCATGCGCACAGAGTCTCCGTATTCGTCAACGAAGCGATAGTAGCCTTTGACCGGGTTGACCTTTACTTTAAGTTCGCCTTGGTATTCCGGGATTTCGGGCACGTCGGCGCGGCTGCCGAGGGCGACGGCGGCTAAAATAAGGGTCAATATTAGTCTTAATGCATGATGCATATTTTTTTTATCATAAAGCGCCTCTCCGAGGCTACAGAGATTTTGTCATTCTTACCCCAGGCTGAAGCCTGGGGTTTTTGCATGAACATCAGCTCTCCGAGCTGATAAGATTTCGTTTCTATAGCCTCAGGTAGAAGCCTGGGGTTTTAGCATGAACATCAGCTCGGAGAGCTGATTAGGTTTCTATTGGTGGGAGGCTGGAAAGCCTCCCTTCCATAAGGAGGAAGATGGAGTCGGGTCCGAGTCGGAAGAGTGGCTCAAGGAAGGAGTGTGCGGGATTGATTTTTGATTCCAGTCTCTTTGCGATATTCTCGTATCTTACAGGATTTTTGTCCCTAAGCTTTTTAATCTCTTCGATAGTGTCACGATATCCGAGAAAGTCCATCATCTTTTCCATTAATAAAACGTTAAGGAGGACAAGATGTTGCGGATAATTTACAATTACAGATGCTAATTCAGGAAAAATATGCACGAAATATGGTTCCTTACCGTATGCAGCCTCAATAGCACCAAGATGAATCCTTGTCCAGTCGCCATGGTCTGAAATTTCCAGATTTTCCGGTTTCAGACGCTTGGCGGCAGAACTGCCTCCTACTATTGGCACTGTCAGGATCATCCCTTCGGGATTGTTTGACTCAATAAGTGTCCGGGTGTAGTCGCGGGTCTTGAGTGAACTCGAAGAGACTTTGCCTTGTAGCCAAGCTGTAGAAGCAAGGTATGGAGGTATTATTTCCATTTATTGTCTTTGTCAGGATTGGCATTGCGCAGGATTCGATCCCAGCGTATCTTGCCATCAAAGAGACCCTTCTCTTCATCGAAAGAAGCGAGGATGAACATCGGGCTTCCCACGATATGGTCTTCAGGGACAAATCCCCAATAGCGTGAGTCGGCAGAACGGTCGCGATTGTCGCCTTGCATCCAGTAATAATCCATCTTGAAGGTGTATCTGTCGGTCTCTTTGCCATTGATGAAGATTTTCCCGTCTTTTACCTGAAGGTCGTTGCCCTCGTATGTGCGGATTGCGCGTTCGTAGATAGGGAGATTATGCAAAGTCAATTTCAGAGTGCTCCCTTTCTTCGGGATCCATATCTCACCCATATCCGGACGAGTCCAGCCATATTCATTTCCGAGTGGGAACATTCCGCCAAGATCATAGAATCCTGTCTGAGATTCCTTGACCAAATCTCCAATAACTTCCGGCCAGCTCTCAACGATTGACTTGGCTTCCTTTGTGAGCGGAACGTCATAGAACATATATGGGATTCCATCTACTTGGATTGGCGCACTGCCATGATCTTCGGCACGCACACCGATTTCTTGCCATTTTTCGAGCGGAATGATACCTTTTACTGGAATTACATAGTTGAACTGGACATTCTCTGCATCTTCGATTGGCTTGCCATTTATGTAGATTACGTCATCCTTAATTTGGAGACGCTCGCCGGGAAGACCAATGGCTCGCTTTACGTAGTTTTCACGACGGTCGACAGGACGGATCACGATGTCGCCAAACATCGCCTTGTTAGCTTCTATATATGCCTTAGGGTCCTCAATGCCACGACGGCTCAGCTCATAGCAAATCTGATAGTAATCCGGATTTGGGATTTTTGTCGCTACAGTGTCGCCGTTGGGATAGTTGAATACGACAATGTCGCCACGTTCGATGTTGCGGATGCCTGCAAGTCGGTGATATTTGAGTTGCGGCTCATCTATATAGCTCTTGGTGTTGATTATTGGGAGCGTGTGCTGGGCGAGGGGAAAGTGGAGCGGGGTCTGAGGCACACGGGGTCCGTAAATGGTCTTATTCACCCATAGGTAGTCGCCTACAAGGAGCGACTTCTCAAGAGAAGAGGAAGGAATCTTATAGTTTTGCCCAATAAAAGCAAAGATGAAGTAGACCAGAATGAGGGCGTAGATGATAGCGTCGATCCATGAAAATACGGTCCGAACGGGTTCTTTTGTCTTTTTCCACCAGGTCCATGGGATGTAGCCTGTAATATAAATGTCAACGAGCAGAAGCCAAATCAGCAGGAGCCATGGATTTTGCATCCATATCACCCAAAGGAAGAAGATTAAAGATACTATGCCGAAGCGCACCCAACGTGTTGGGCGTATGCTTTTCAGTCGATTGCGGAGGTCAGAAAAAAATGAGTTCATAATAATTTATAACGGAGCATTTGCTCGGTTATTGCGTGTTGCGTGTCGCGTTTTGCAGATTGCGATGCGCGATATGTGGGTTAGAATTTGAGCATGTCTTTCATTGTGAAGAAACCGGTCTGTCCTGATCCGAGTTTTAGAGGCCCCACGGAGAATTTCTTGCATTTTTCTGCGAGCCATTCGGCTGCGAGGACTGCTCCTAATGCAAATCCTTCGCGGCTTTTTGCGGAGTGGGAAATGGTGATGGTGTCTTGTGGGGAGTCCCAAGTCACAGTGTGGATGCCAGGGACTTCGCCTTCTCTGCGGTGGGAGATGAAGAGTGTGCGGGAGTCTGTATCCTTCTGATTAGCGTCCTCATCACCGTGTTGATGATTTTCTGAGATCTCGGAAGATTCAGCCGATTCGGCGGGTTCTTTCCAGTTGTCGACTTTGTTAGATGCGGCTATCAGTTCTTCTGCAATGGTGATGGCTGTGCCGGAGGGGTGATCGAGTTTATGGATGTGGTGCACTTCCTCCATTGAGGGTGAGTACTGAGGGTATTCGTTCATTATTCCCGCGAGATAGCGGCTTACCGCCTCGAAGATATTGACTCCGATAGAAAAGTTGGAACTGTAGAGCAAGGCTCCTTTACCACTTTCGCATACGGACTTCACTGCCGGTAGAGAATCAAGCCAGCCTGTTGTGCCGCAGACGACGGGTACTCCTGCCGAAAAGCAGCGGAGCAGGTTGTTGACAGCGGTATTCGGTTGGGTAAACTCAATTGCCACGTCAGATTTGCGGAATGCTTTTGAGTCGATGTCAGCTTCATTTTCGGCGTCGATGATGACGCTGATTTCGTGGCCTCTATCTCGAGCGATTTTCTCGATTATATGACCCATTTTGCCGTAGCCTATTATTGCGATTTTCATATTTTTATTTTTTAATTGGTCTGATTGGTCTGATTGGTCTGATTGGTCTAATTGGTCTAATTAGTCTGATTAGTCTGATTAGTCTAATTTGTTTGATTGGTCTAATTGGTGTGATTTTAATTGTCAGAAGCCGAAGTTGATGTTGTCGATGTAGAGGGTGAGCCCCTCGGTGCCTATGAATGGCTCGCCGCAGGAGGCGGATGCCATCATGAGGACATGGGTGGGAGTGGCATTGGCGTCGTCCCAACCTACTTCGTGGACCGGGACAAGTTTCCCTTTTGAGTTGCGTGCGTAATAAGCCTTGTCGCCGTCGAGGAGTCCCATCCAGGGCTTATAGAATGATTCTTTTGTGATATCGCCGTAGTGGATCGGAAGTTCGTGCTGGCGAGTCCATGGAATTGACTTGTTATAGCGTTCGCGTCCTGTGCCAACTCGCTTCGCATATAGGTTGCCGTTCTCGTCTTCCCATCGGCGTTGAAGGAGGACGTATACTTCAGCGTTGTCACGCCCTTGGAGGGTCTTTTGCTTGCTGAAACCGGTGGATTTTGTTCGGGTATTGTCTTTAGGCATTACAATCTCATAGTCGTAGACAAGGGCCTTCGGACGTTTAGTGTATGGAATGCCCATTTCCATTTTGCCGAAAGCTCCTTTTGTGGAGGTGACAGGCTCGAATAGCTGGCCGAGGAATATAGATCCGGCAACCATGACGTCCATGTTTACTATGCCAAGTGCCTTGACATTTTCCATCTTTGCTTCGCATTTGGCTACGGTACTTCCTCCTCTTTGGGCGGGGGAGACAGTAGTGGAGCCTTTCACAACGCCACAGACTTTCGCGTATGCATTGGAGTTAGCCCAAGGAGAATTACCCATATTTTTGTAAGCTTTGTTGCCGTCGATGGTGGTTTTGGGCGCAATTTCGTAGAGAGTCTTGTGTTTGCCTCCAATTATCGCGGATTCTGTAATATTCCGAGTCACCCAATTCTCCATATCTCCGTATTTGATTGGTTCCAACCGGAGTGCGAATGTCGAGGTATAGGTGATGAGACATGCTACTAATGGTGTGAATATATATCTATTCATAGGGATGGAAGATTTTGCTGTTTTCAATTATAGTGTCACGGAGGCTTTTTTGCACTGATTCTTCGAGACGCATTATGATTGTGTCGATGGAGAGTGGCGATTCATCGGTCTCAGCAAGTATGCGGTCTGTGGGGGTTATATCGAGGGCTTCCGGGCTGAATTTCTCACCGAAGCTTAGCCAGCAACCGGCTTTGAGGTAGATTTCGGCTATTGTTGGTTTGTTACGAAATCCGTGAATGATCCATGGCTGTTCGGGCTGGATGTCTTTTTTCATGCCGGTAATGATGTCGTGAGCTTTTACGGCATGGATAATTAGTGGTTTTTTTAGGCGTTCAGCAAGTAGGGCTTGTTTCCGGAAAGCAAGCATTTGGGTAGCGAGAAGTCCTCCGTGGGATAAGTCGATGCCACATTCACCGATGGCTGCTACGTATGGGGATGCGCTTGAAGCAACGAGTTCCACCCATATTTCGTCTTTGATGCGCAGATTATCAGCGCAAAAGAGTCCAAGGTCCCAAGGGTGAAGCCCTACAGACCATAGCTGGGAACCCTGTGCGACGAAGCCTATCGGCGATGTCGAAATAATTGCGTTGGGGTCTGGCGCATTGCGATGTGTATGACAGTCGATAACCATACTGTTATAACAATTAAAAAAAAGAGAAATCCGAATAATCGAAAAAAGAGCAGTACGCGACCGAAGTCAACAATACTGCTCTTCCTCTCTCCTCGGCGGTGCGGACGGGACTTGAACCCGCGACCTCCGGCGTGACAGGCCGGCATTCTAACCAGCTGAACTACCGCACCAAGAATCCTCGTTGGGAGTTGC
>JAIDTL010000069.1 GCA_029060725.1 Muribaculaceae bacterium
CGTCGGGCTTTCATTGCTGTGCCCCGTTGTTTCCCGATTGCGGATGCAAAATTACAACATTTTTCAGCCCTGTGCAAGTATTTTTCAAAAAAAATTATGTTCTTCAACATATTTTAGTCATATCCCCTTATCCCACAAAGTTTTCAATATATGTTAAATTATCTTTCGTTTTGTTAATACAATGAACCATTCTATCCCATTTTTGTTTTCAACACCACATAGAGGAAAGGAAACTTTTAAAAAAATTGAGAACAAAGTGGCGATTCCCATCGATGACTACTACAAACCTATGCTCGATAGCCTACATGAAGAGGTACTTCATGATAAAATCAAGGCTGAATTGCGGGGTTTTTATTCTTGTATTAAAGGAAACGACCAATATATCAAATTTGCGATGTTTACCGGCATCACTAAATTTGGGATAGCAGCCAAGATGATGGGATTGGCTGTAAAAACGGAAGTCCATTCAAGCAAAGGACGCTGCGACATGCAGATCCTTACACCAAGCTACATATATATCTTTGAATTCAAAATCAACGAGAGCTCGGAAACAGCACTTGAACAGATCCACGATATCAATTACCTGATGCCATTTGATGCAGACCATAGAACCAAGGTCCTAATCGGAGCCAACTTCCTGACAAAAGCCCGTACCATCGGAAGCTGGATCATCGAAAAGCAACCCCACTAAATTCGCACGCGTAAGCGCACTCCGTGACGGTACCCCACAGGCTAAAAATAAGAGGGAGACTTTCCAACCTCCCAACAAAAGACCTACAAAAAGAGGTGGCAACCCAACGTGGGCGCCACCTCTTTCTTTTTTCTTTTCTGTTTTAAACTATATCATTCTAACGCCTTACTCATACACGAGCTCAAAGTCGTCGAGATACATCACACTGTTAGCAGAACCGCAGAAGAAATCACCGAATTTCGAAGCTGATGCCACTATTACAATATACTTAGGCTTCAACGTCTTTGCACGGTCGGTATAAATAAACGGTATTTCGACAGCCTCAAGGCTTCCATCTGCACCAAACGCCTTGTCCCAAGTAACCTCACCATAGGCTACGACTTTAGAATAATCTTCGTGTGCTTTGCCATCCTCATTGGTAGGACCGGACGGGAACAAGTTTCGATTACTCGGGTTGGTCCGTATCTCTATCGGCTCAGTGGTAAGTGCAACATATATCTGTCCCTGATCAGTGCCATTGGCAACTATGTCCACATATTTTTCATTATCGCTCTTAACAGATACACCTCCTCCCGGACGATAGTTTGCAAACACGCGAACCTTTGAGGGATGTGAAGCATTATACTCTCTACCTAACGACAGCACGCCGTTAGTTCCATCTGTCTTGACGTATGAGCCGATAAACATATTGCCTGCAGCAATCACACCAACGGCAGAAGTAGATGCCAAACGGGCACTATATGTTCCCGAATGCTTCATAACTTCACTCTTATCGAGCACAACTTTATTAGCTGTTGCAGATCCTTCATTACCTGAACCCCAGAAGCTGGTATTCTTATCTCCAGTACCACCGGGAAGCACAACTGTCCTGGTTCCCAACATCGTGCTTGCGGAATATGTACTCCATTCCTCCATCGATGCATTTGGTATGGTATAAATAGACTCTGTAGTAAATTTCTTGGAATCAGAAGCCTCAAAGCCATCAGCAAACGCTTTATATTCATAAGTTGTACCCGGCTTGAGATCGCGCAACGTCACAGTGATTATCTGCGAAGCACGACTGCCGTTCATTGGCACTTTTGTCCATTCAGACGTTCCCTCTTCTCGATACTGGATTCCAAATCCAGATGCAGTCTCATCTTTAATCGATGCCCTTAGAGTAGCACTGCGAGCTCCAATAGCCATTTGGTTGTTTGGATCGGAAGCTTCTTCTGTCACCAATGGATCATCATATACTATTGCCTTCTCTCCTACTGCTATTCTAAGAGTCTTGGCAGTAGTCTTGCCATTTCCATCAGTAGCCGTCAGATCAATACGGTATTCCGTATCCCTTGCAGGAAGACTGTTAAGGTATGCTTCTGAGAAATATATATAAGATAACTGACGGGTATGTCCATCTTTATTGTTCTCTACATTTTCAACTGTTTTGTCCCATGTGATACCGGCGGCATTGATCTGCGCTATGGTCAGATCATCGACTTTCTTTAGATCTACCTTTTGAGAAGGAAGATTAAGATTACCGGCATCCTTACATTCAATTGTGAAAGATTCAATTTCATCGAACGCCACAATCTTTACCTTTCTTTCTCCTTCGAACTGTCCAGGATTTCCTACAATCTGCTTGTCAATATCAAAATCTACACCCTCAATAAGAGGAGCGGCAAAGATTTCTACAGTAGAAGCAACCATTATCTCAGTCTCGTCAATTGTCACTACAAGATAACCGCCACCTTGCGGTTCTTCACCTGTATCGTCGTATGATATATTGACAGCATATTCATGTGCCGGCTTAACATTCTGAACTGTCTTAGTTTTTGTGAACGGCTCACCCAAGATATTCTCACCCTCTACTTTGATGTCGAGGACTGACTCCCGATTGCCATCAGCATCATACGGCATCATGAAATATCCTTTGGCTGTCTTGAAATTTGAATTGTCAAATTCAAGACTTCCATTCGATGTAGACACTGTAACATGAAGATTTTTGATCTGAGCTTCATCAATAGTACTCGCATTTACTGAGGCTACAACATTGGCAATCTTACAGTTTAACTGTATCTCATTCAGTCCGCCAATTATGTCAATAGGTTCGTAGCAACGATAAAACTTACTATCGAAAGAAGCTGGAACAGAATCACCGGTCCACGCCTCGGCAATGTAGTGTCCCTGACGCAGAGTTATCTGCTCAGGAAGATTTCCTAAACCCTTTTCCTTAAATACAATTCCTTTATCGTTGGAAATATAGATAACACAGTTGTCGGCCAACTCCTGTCGATCCATTGCAGCACGAGTTACATCTGAATTGATGACGAGTTTCATCTGCAGAATGCCTTCACTTTCGCTAAACGGTGTCTCCATCGAACATGACTGAATGGCTGCTGAAGCTATAAGCAATGTGGCAGCTACATTTATATGTTTTCTTAAATTTTTCATGATAGACGGAGATTATTTAGTATGAAGTTTCAAAGTTGCTGTAGTCTCTCCATTAGCATCCTTAACGGTGAGGATGAAATTATGAGTCCCTTCTCCAAGAACACCCAACAATGGCA
>JAIDTL010000007.1 GCA_029060725.1 Muribaculaceae bacterium
ACGGTTTGATTATTAAATTGTTATGTATTGTTACGACGTTTATTAAAATGTATTAAAGGTTAATAAAAACTGTTTACGAATCATATCAAAATCGTTAAAATCCGTATTCAGTGAGGTTGTTAATAGGTTAATTAGCCGCAAAGATACTAATAATTTTTAATAAAAATGAAAAAGTGTCCGATTTTTTTTCAATTTTAACATAATTTTTAACAACACTCCCCTAAGGGCTCTTTAACTATGAACTATGAATTATAAACTATTCCCCGAGTCAAACAACGTAATAGAGCATGCTCCGCATGCTCTATTACGTTGTTTGACCTACAAGATCATTTGTGGACGAGGACTAAAAGAGCCTATCAAGAAGAGTGACTGCCTCCTCCTTCTTTTTATCTACGATTTTGGCGTAGATTTGGGTGACTGAAATGTCTGTATGTCCCATCAGCTTTGATGTAGTGTAAATATCGGCACCTGCTGTCAGCATCATAGTGGCAAAGGTGTGGCGACTTACATGAAAAGTAACGTTCTTATTTACGTTTGCATCTTTAGCCCATTTCTTCAATCTCATGTTAGTGACGCCTTGACTTGGAAGAATGAAGACCTTATCATCATTGTTTTTCCCATTTTGATCAGGTAGAAAAGAAACGGCTTTGTCTGACAAAGGAGCAACGACTGGCTGTTTTGTCTTCTTTTGGACTATGCTTATCGACATTTTCTCACCATCCTTAATTATGTTTCCCCATTTTAAAGCGGTCACATCTGAATAACGTAATCCACAAAAGCAGCAAAACAAAAAAGCATTTTTGTCTTCTCGTGCATTTGGCTTTACCGGCGTATCAATCATTCTTTTCAATTCTTCAAGAGTGAGGTATTCACGTGTGCTTTGTGGTATTTTTATTTTTTCTGTCTGAGAGAGAAGCCGAACAGCGTTGGTCTGGATTAGCCCTTCCCTTACAGCTTCATTCAATACAATTGATAATGTATTGAGCATTTCCGCTTGCGTAACAAGAGCCAGCCTCTTAGGCTTTTGGGTAGAATCTTTAGAAGTTTTCAATGAGACCGCTGTCCTCAGATATTCGGTGAATCCGATACAGAACTGCTTATCCACATCCATAATCCTCACATCATCCATATATTTATTAAGGTGTCGGCACAATCGGCGTAATCCTTTTATAGAAGAATTAGACACTTGATTTCTTTTACGCTCAATCATCATGTTGATCCACTCGGAGAGCAATTGGCATTGTGTAGTATCTCTTAATCCGGACTTCCCATGAATAATATCAAACAATCTTTTTGCCTTTATTTCATTGGCAACTTTCAGTGTGTTGATATTTGCTATCCTATCAAGTGGAGAGTTTTCCGGAATAAGGTATAATTTCAAAAACTCATATTCTCTCTTTCCATTTTGATAAAAATCCAAATACAAGGATTGGTTACCGTTGGAAAGAGCCTTAAATCTTAACTTAACCGGTTCTTTTGCCTTTGTTGTTTTATTCAGTATTTCCATAGTTATTTGATTACGTTGTTTGACTCGGCGGGGCGCATGCGGAGCATGCTTTATTACGTTTTTGACTCGGGGGGGGCGCATGCGGATTAGTGATGCAAATATAAAAAAAAGATTTGTCACTTGATAATAAACCGGTCACAAATAAGCAACAAACAAACCACAAAGTAACAAATATTATAGAATGACGATAAATTAGCATTAATATTAAATATTTTGAATATAAAATACATAACTTGCAAATATCAGACTGCTTCTCAAATACGAAAACAATCACGTTTTGTCTGTATTGAAACGAATGCATGGAGGCGGAAGGCTCTTGATGGCTTTGGTATGCCTTTTTGCTTCGCTGGCGCTCTACGCGCAGGAGACGGTGGTGAAAGGAACCGTAGTCGATGATCAGGGAGAACCCCTTATCGGAGCAACCGTCATGGTAGCAAAAACTACTAACGGAACTTCTGCTGATCTTGACGGTAACTTTGCCATCAAGTGTAAACCCGGAGCAAAACTCGTGATCTCATACGTGGGATATGAGACACAGGAAGTCCCGGCAAAAGACGGCATGAAGGTAGTGCTTAAAGAAACTGCCAACATGCTTCAGGATGTCGAAGTCGTAGCATTCGGTGTCCAGAAGAAAGTATCTCAGACAGGTGCGATTTCTTCAATCAAGAGTGAAGATCTCACCCGTACACCTGTCAGCTCAGTCACCAATGTCCTCTCCGGTCAGCTTTCCGGCGTATCTACGGTGCAATACTCGGGCGAGCCTGGCTCTGATGCGGCTTCAATTTTCGTCCGCGGTAAAGCAACTTGGGTTGACTCCAAGCCTCTTATCCAAGTAGATGGCGTTGAAAGAGATATGTGGGACATCGACCCCAACGAAATCGAGTCAATATCAGTACTTAAGGATGCTTCTGCGACTGCAGTGTTTGGTGTGCGCGGTGCAAACGGCGTTATCCTCGTCACTACCAAGCGCGGTAAAGAAGGAAAGGCTAAGATCGATGTATCTCTCAACTTCTCCGGCCAGTCTCCTACCAAGCTTATTGAGATGGCAAATTCAGTGGAATATGCTAATTTCTACAACTATATGAACCGCAGTGACGGTGGCAACGATGTTTTCTCTGAGGATATTATCGCTCGTTTCATCAACAATGAGGAAGATCCTGTCAAGAGATATCAGAATTCCATTCGTTTCCCGAATATGCGCTGGACAGACTATATCTTCAAGAAAGTCACACTGCAACAGCAACACAACGTCAACATTTCAGGTGGCAACAAGAAGGTGAAATACTTTATTTCAGCAGGTTTCTTCAGCCAGGATGGTATCTTCGATCAGTTCGGCAACAATGATTACTCTTTTGACTATCGCTACAACCGTTTCAACTATCGTTCAAACCTTGATATCAATGTGACTCCAACTACTGATGTGACAGTCAATATCGCAGGTAAGATCGACAATTCCTCTAAGCCACGCACCGGTCAGGGTGCTGAAGGCATGATAAAAGGCATCTACGGTGCTTCTCCATTCTCTTCTGCCGGTTTCGATGAACAAGGTCGCTTTATCAAACCTACCACTGATGCTGACTATAACATAGAATATGATGAAAATGGAGACCCCCATTCGGTTACTCTTCCATTTATCGGATCTGATCCCATGGGATATGTAACAAACCAGCCCGGTGCTTTTCATAATACTGCAAATACAATCACCACTGACGTGATTCTCAGGCAGAAACTTGATGTCATCACTAAGAACTTGTCTTTCCATGTCAAAGGTTCTTACAACAGTGGCTTCAGCCAGCAGAAGACAATCACAGCTTCGGCAGCTATGGTAATGCCTAAGATGATGCCAGACGGCACCATGGAATTCCTTACTACATCGTTCAAGGATTCTCCTTCTTACTCCGAACCAGGCACTACAACAAGCAAATGGCGTAACTGGTATATTGAAGCAGCATTCAATTGGAATAGGGAATTCGGTGACCACAACGTCACAGCATTGGCACTCTACAATCAAAGTAAGGACTATTATCCAAGTACATATTCCGATATCGCACGTGGATACGTTGGCTTAGTAGGTCGTGTGACATACGACTATGATAACCGTTACCTCGCAGAGGTCAACTTCGGCTACAACGGATCTGAGAACTTCGCTCCGGGCAAGCGTTTCGGTGCTTTCCCCGCAGGATCTATCGGTTGGGTAGTATCAAATGAAAAATTCATGGAAGGTCTTCAGCCTTGGCTCTCTTTCTTGAAGTTCCGCGCCACTCTCGGTAAGGTTGGTAACGACAAAGTCGGTGGCTCCCGCTTCATGTATCTTGCTGACCCATACGACGTAAATGGTGGAGCTACACTCGACCGTCTCGGCAAGGATGCAGGTCCATACGCTTATATGTTCGGTACAGGCAACGGCGGTCGTGCTGTTCAATTAGGTGCTGCTGAGTTGCAAAAAAATAATCCTGACGTGACATGGGAAAAAGCTGTGAAGCAGAACTATGCTGTCGATATCCAGTTCTTCAACGACCGCTTGAAGACAAGCTTTGACTATTACAAGGAGCATCGTACCGACATTCTTCTCCAGAACTATAACACTTCATCAATCCTGGGATACAGTCCTGCTATGACTAACTACGGTATTGTAGACAGCTGGGGTTGGGAACTCAGTGTAGGTTGGAACGACTTTATCGGTAAGGACTTCAGCTACTATGCGCGTTTTAATCTCTCTTACAACGATAACAAGATTATCCTTGACGGGCAGGCTCCACAGAGCGAAGAATACATGAAAACTGCCGGTCACCGCATCGGCGCCCGCTCACAGATGCTTTTCTTCGGCTATTATGAAGGACCGGAGACAGCAGAGAAGTATGCTGCAGCTTATCCCGAGCAATTCATAGCGTATGACGAGGATGGCAATCCTTACGATCTTCCCCACGTACTTCCGGCTCAGCTCAAGGATAATAAAGAGCTTAATCCGGGTGATCCTATCTATGTTGACCTCAATGGCGACGGCAAGATCGACGGTAATGACGAGAGTCGTGATTTCGGTAAGACGGATGACCCGCGTTTCATAGCTGGTCTTAATCTCGGTGGCTCCTGGAGAGGTCTTAGCCTTGCTCTTCAGTTTACCGCAGCTTGGGATGTAACCCGTAGCATCAGTGGTGCATTCCAGCAGCCATTTTATAATGCTGCAGGCGATGGTACAGGAGGTTTGCTTAAGACTCACCTGTATGACAGCTGGACTGTTGAAAATCCTAATGCAGAGTATCCCCGTCCGACACTTTCATACAAAAGTCATACATACGCAAACTCCACATTATGGGAGAAAGACGCAAGCTATTTCCGTTGCAAGTCTGCACAATTAGCTTACGATTTCAATATGCCATGGATGAGAAAACTCGGCATACGCCAGCTTCAGATCTCTCTGAGTGCTTACAACCTTTTCACTTTTACAAAATACAAATGGGGTGACCCTGAAAACCGCGCAAGCGCATCTCCAAGTTATCCTCTTACGCGTACTTACACGGCAGGTGTTAAGATCGGATTCTAACA
>JAIDTL010000070.1 GCA_029060725.1 Muribaculaceae bacterium
GTGGTGGAAAGTCTTCCCGTAAGCGAATCAATCAAATATGGAGGTCCTGACCGTGACGAGCTGATCGAAAAATACAAGGTCAGCCTTGCAAACCTCGGCAAGGCAGGAGTGAAGACCATCTGCTACAACTTCATGCCGGTGCTCGACTGGGCGCGCACGGACCTCGAATATCCTAACCCCGACGGCACATCCAATCTTTATTTTAATCGCGCCGAATTCGCTTACTTCGATATAAACATCCTCAAGCGTGAAGGAGCAGAAAAAGACTATGATGAAGAGACTCTGCGCCGCATGCGCGAAGAAGTCGCTCCCAGAATGGATGCTGAGGCAGAAAAACGCCTCGTAGACAATATCATCGTCAAGACACAGGGGTTTGTCAACGGCAATATTTCTGAGAAAGACCTTAAGCCGGTAGAAAAATTCCGTTCACTGCTTGATCTATATAAGGGAATTGACGCCGACCAGCTCCGTGCCAATATGGCATATTTCCTCAATGCCATAATGCCCGTATGTGATGAATATGACATCAACATGTGCGTACACCCTGATGACCCACCGATGCAGATACTCGGATTGCCACGTATCGTGACCTGCGATGCTGATATCCAGGCATTCCTCGATGCTGTTCCAAATCCTCACAATGGATTGACATTCTGCGCCGGGAGTCTCAGCGCCGGAGCTCACAACGACGTGCCTGCACTTGCAAAGAAATACGCCGACCGCACACACTTTGTGCATGCACGTATCTGCCAGCCACAGCCAAACGGTGATTTCAAGGAGTCTTCACACCTCGACCCACGCCTAATCGACGTGGTCAAGACTTTCGAGACCCTTCGTCCCGATGTCCCGATGCGTGTGGACCACGCTCCCCTAATGCTCGGCGACGAGAAGATGGGATATAACGCAGGCTATTCATTCCATGGCCGTATGCTTGCACTCGGCATGGTAGGAGGAATCATGGCTACGGTCAATGCTGAAAAGGAGGTTTAATCGTTTAAGTGTTTAATCGTTTAGTCAAAGCAAATATTAAAAATGAAGAAATTCACTAAAGAAGAGGCTCAGGCTTGGGTGGACAGCCGAGCATGGGCGAAAGGGCTCAACCTGAAGGCAGATGCTACTATCGATGCAGTGGAATTTGCAGAGCAATATGCTGCAAATCCCGAACTTTGGGACGCCTTGTTTGCATGGATCAAAGATACGGATCTTAATACAGTAGCAGCAGGGAAGCATGATATCGTGCCCGGTCGTCTCTGGGTCAATATCCTCGAATACACTCCCAAGAGTGCAGAAGACACCAAGATCGAAAGCCATGAGAACTTTATCGACCTTCAATACACCTTCGTAGGCGACGAACTGATGGGTCTCGCCGGCCATGTCATCCCCACAGGTCCATACGATCCTGTCAAGGACAAGACTAATTACACCACTGACGAAGAAATATCTTACGTAGCTGCCCCCAACGACACTTTCTTCCTCTACTTCCCCAAAGACATGCACCAGCCTTCAGTCCGCGCCCATGAGAATGCCGGACCAAGCCGCAAAGTAGTCGGCAAGATTGAATACGCCAAATAAAATTTTTAATTTTAGATCAATAAAAGGACGATGCAAGAAACTGCACCGTCCTTTTATGATTATGTTATCCATCTTATCATTATTACATTTTAAGGAGAGAGGACCCGTTGTCGGAGTTGTTGAGGGAGCGGCGGGAGGTGCGGAATAAGGAGCCGAAGTCGGCTGAGTAGCTGACTGAAAGGACTATCATGTTTCCATTGTTCTTGATATAGCGCTCCTTAAAGTAGGGATTAACGCTCGAATATCCCCATGATGGATACTTGGTGCCTTTTTTATCAAACATATACATCCAGCTTGCTTCAAATGTCCAATGCTTGTTTGGCTGATATTCAAAACTGAAAGAGTCTCCATTCTCTTCCTTCCCGACATAATTGCCACTTAAATATTTGCCGGGAATCTTACGCCAATAAGAGATAGTGTAAGGACCTTTGTTCCACCATACGGTAAAGCTTCCATCAAACGACGTCAGGTGATGACACCAATTCTCGCCCATAGTCTCATAGTAATCTAAACCGATATTAACATTTGCCCCAAAACCATAAAAATCACTCAATTTTAAATTGAGATTTCCACCTGCATACATGCATCTCTTGGCATTGATGGATTGAGACAAGAACATCCGGTCTCCAAGATAGAATATATCAGGCATCACGAAGTCGCCGATATGACGATAGTTCATCAGTAATGATGCGGTGAATTTCTTGTATTGGAAAGATGGCATCAATTGATACAGGAAATCTTGAGAAACTTTCAGGTCGGGATTGCCATTTGATATAAGGTAAGGTGTCTGCTGCTGAGGATAGTCTGTAAGCTCAGATAGTGACGGGATACTTGGAGAGTATCGGAAAGCTGCAGTAAGATTCCATTTCTGAGATATGGTCCACGATAGCTGGGCTGATGTGAGATTACGTATGAAGTGTCGCTTGTTGAGGTCGTTTTTTATCCAATAAAGCTTTGCACCGGTAGCTAAAGTAAAATATACTTTCCCCACTTGTTGCCCCAACTTTGCATACACATAATTATTATTTTCTGTAAGAATTGGTTTGTAATCAGTGGTGAGATAAGTATTGGTGCTGTGAGAGACTGTGTTCTGATAGCCTGCAGATAGCGATGTCTTGTCGCTGAACTGATGGCTATAACTGATCTCACTGATAAGAGAACGACGCCGACTGTCTACATCCATAATATATTCCGAGTCAGAGCCATCGTTGAATAAATACATGTTGCTGCGGCGATAATCGCTCGAATTCAGAGTGCCGACAACCTGCACTTCAAGAGCATTCTTATCGTTGAAATTTCGCTTAAAGAAGAGGTCGAGAGAGGGAGCAAGTTCTTTACTGCTATTCAAATTATCATTTTCATAATCACCAAGGTATGAATCTATCGTATTAGCCAGCGATCTGCTTTCTCTATAAAGAGGTGAGATAATAAACTTCGCAGAGAAAAGCGTATTAATATTAGGACTATAATCATACTTCAAGCTCATATTATGATAATGGTAGTAGAAGGGATTACGGTCATGCTCTTCAAGATCTACTTCAAAATCATTGCCTATATAGCTTTCGGTAGAATTGTCAAACACTTGTTTATAATTACGCCAGGAAGGATTATATGAGAGCGTAAACTGAGAAGGTCCCTGATGGTAGGATGAGCGTACATTCCCATCCACGAATGCTGTGTTCACCGCGCTGCGACCCCAGATATAGACCTGGCCGCCGTCGTTACGCTTCTTCAGGGTTATGTTTAGGAATCCCTTGTTGCCACGGTCGGCATAGCGTGCTGGAGTGATTCTTGAAAATTCAATTTTAGCAATATCCTTCGGCTGCAACGCGTTGAAATCTTCCATTGTTGAGGGAACGCCGTTTATGAGTATGAAAGGAGTCCCTCCATCCACTGACAGCGACCTGTTGATCGGGTTTGCCTCCAAGCCTGCAAGAGGAAGCTTTTGGAAGAGGCTGATCGCAGTCGATGAGGCCTTCACGTCAGACCCGGCAGGGAAAATGACCGTACGCCCTTTGACGTCAATCATAGAGTTTGCGTTGACTTGCACTTCATCAAGCATCACACCTTCAGAAAGATAGACTGTCCCTACATCAACATTTTTGTCTGATTCAATCAGAATCTCTGTTGTGTTGTATCCTAACATGGATATTGAAAGGGTCAACTTTGATTTCAGGCTGGTAGATATCTCAAATTTACCCTCATTGCCGGTCTGGACACCATCGATAAACTGTGCTCCTGACATGAGGCGGCAAGTAGCACCAACTATAATTGTGGAATCGCTGTCGGATCTCACTTCTCCTTGTATGATCCTTGCTGATATAGAGGAGACCGATAAAACAATCAACGAAATTAAGAAAGCTATACGTCTCATAAAACAAATCATTTAAGTTCTGCAAGGCACTGGTTCAGGAGTTTATTAAGCACACTCTCTGAATACTTATTATCCGAGACCATCACTTTGAGGATCTCACGGATAGCGACCTTGTCAGCTATAGTCACTTCCGGATATTTCGAAGAGTCGCGTATCACCTTGAAAGCTTTCGTGGCAAGCGCTATACGCGTCTTGGATGTGGCATCAGACATACTTTGAAAATAAGACATCAACATATCAAACCAGGAGTCCTCCTCCTGAAGTTCTTTGTTCATTTTATTCAACATCTTCCATTGGCTTTGTTGTTTCTCTACAGCAACTTGCTGACGATATTTCAATGTCGTGGCGTATGTCACTACAAGCTTGCCGATGATATTATCATTCTTTTTAGACTGCTTATAACTGATACCGTATGCATATCGGTATATACCCTCCGGATCTTCCGATTTTGGAGCCAAAAAAGCAGCATACGAATAATCTCCACCTAAGTCGGTCAAAGACACATTGTTGTTTCCATTACCATCTCCGACAGCCAAGATGATATCTTGATCAGTAGATGTCACTCTGCCGCTATATAATCCGTAGGCATGCTTGCTGTCTTTATCAATGGCATTGACAATATTCTTGATCAGTTTAAATTGATCTGCAGGAAGAACGAAATTATAGACATCACATTGGCTGGTCTTTTTATCAGTGTCAGGGTCTTTTTCGAGAACGTGGCTCTCTGTGATCTGAGCATCAGGGCTTTTGATCAATGCATTAAATGCAGACTGAATGTTAGACTGTGCGGAGGCCAGCACCGGCATGGCTGATAGAATAAGGCATAATAGCCGTGTTACTGAAGTTTTCATATCTTAAGTTTTTTCTATAATTCATCATTGTATTGTCACTTGCCTGAGGGCATTATCCAACTCTGTCGTATCAAACGAATCTGTGTCATCAAGATCTTGAAGAAACTCATTGTATTCATATATATATGATTCTGCCGCCATCATAGCCAGATCATTGTCAATACGAGCCTGCTGGATACGAAGATATTCATCTATATCGATATTTTCTTCCGGCATTTCTATTTGTCTTGTCTTAAAAGTCTTGGTCTTTAATGAGTGTTGGCACGAGGAAACAGCATTGTTGCTCGGAATTGGTGATTTTGAATCCTCTTTTTGGGGAATTTCATCAGACTTTATATACTTTTCAACTGATTTTATTTCCGCAGATTTTTTGATCTTCAGCACTTTTGCAATTTTAGGCTGAGGCTCATTAAGCACCTTGTCGGTTATTCTTACCATAATACCGCCTACAAAAACAACGCCCAAAAATATGGCTGCTATCCTCATTACCCAGCGCATTGGTATAGGCTTCCTGCGGATTTTTGGTCGGAAACGATTCCATTCATCAGCCATATCAAAATCAGGCTTATCGATATAAGCTCCGCTTAAGGCAGATGACATTTCGTATATGTCACGTAGTTCTTCATCGATTAATATGGACTCCAGTTCCTTGTCAGATAACGAGGAAGGCTCATCCAGCATCTTAGCGATCAATATGTCTTTTTGTTCTTCTGTCATGATTTGCCTGTTTTGAAATGAGTCCTTAATTTCTTTAAAGCTCCAACGATGTTTTTATTGACGGCTGCTACCGAAACTCCCAAGCTTGCTGCTGCATCCTTATAGCTCAAACCATCGGTATATATTTTTTCTACCACCTGCTGCTCACGCGATGTGAGTAAGCGCTCCACTGCCGTCTTTACTTCTTCGTTTCGACACTCGTAGTCAAAATCATCCGGCAGAATCTCCCACATAAGTTTCAGCCTGACTTTCTCGCGCACATCGAGCTTCCTTATTCTGCTTAAACTTGTATTCCTAACAGCTCTCAGTATATAAGCACTTGGATTATCTACCTTCACATCTGCCTCCCAAAGCTTGAGAAAGACTTCGTGTACCACATCCCTTGCCTCGTCCTCTTCGTGAAGAAGGCTCATCGCCAGCCTCATGGCCGGAGGAAAGCATTTTATGTAGAGAGTCTCAAACTCGGTAGTGGAATACTGCATTATACTTTAGTTTTATTGAAAGACTACTGACTGCAGAAAATCATTACCCTATACAGAAGTTTTTCATTTTAATTGAAGGTACAATACATGATAAAAGGTCAGCCGCAAAACGCAACTGACCTTTGGTCGGGGTGACAAGATTCGAACTTGCGACCTCACGCCCCCCAGACGCACACTCTAACCGGACTGAGCTACACCCCGAGTCGGCTAAGCCGGAACCAACCGATATTCATTCTGGACGAAGCTGGGGGCTTACGGCCATATTCCTTTCGGAGCGAATATCTTACGCAATGATGCGTGGGGTTCCCTGCTAAAGCGATGCAAAATTACTGCTTTTTTCTGATTTGACCAAATTTTTCTGAATCTTTTTTCAAGAAAAATCCATTTTTAGGTGGAGAGTAAAAGAGCGGACTGAGATTTTTATGAAGAAATTTGCAGGTTTGGAGGAGATTAATTAATTTTGAAGTATGAAAACTATTATTATAGCTGAGGCTGGAGTCAACCATAACGGAGACTTTGAGACCGCAAAGAAAATGATCCTTGCCGCCAAAGAGGCTGGGGCGGACTATGTAAAGTTCCAGACCGCAGTGCCGGAACTTGTCATATCCGTATTCGCAGAACAAGCTGAGTATCAAAAAGAGAACACCGGCATTGTGGAGTCGCAACTTGATATGTGCCGACGCATCCATCTTCCTTTAGATGCCTACAGACCTCTCAGCGACTATTGCAAAGAAGTAGGGATCGGATTTATGTCGACTCCGTTCGACCTTACATCCATAGATATACTTGCTGAAATCGGGCAGGATTACTTCAAGATCCCTTCCGGAGAAATCACCAATCTCCCCTATCTCAGAAAAATAGCAGAAAAAGGAATTCCTGTCATACTCTCTACGGGCATGTCAACAATCCCGGAAATAGAAAATGCCATCCAAATACTGACAGGAAAGCATGAGACCACACCAGAAGGTTTCAAGCCCACTCTCACAAGGAGTGACATCATCGTGCTTCATTGCAATACACAGTATCCGACCCCTTACAGAGACATCAATCTTCGAGCTATGCAGACTATGGCAGAGGAACTGTTTGTAAAGACCGGATTCAGCGATCATTCGCTTGGCATTGAGGCTCCGATAGCCGCTGTTGCTATGGGGGCATGCGTGATCGAAAAGCATTTTACCCTTTCAAGGGAAATGGCGGGTCCTGACCACAAGGCGTCTCTCGAACCGGACGAGCTCAAAGCCATGGTAACCTCCATACGTCATATCGAAGAGGCTCTCGGCGATGGCGTGAAACGAGTCACTGACTCCGAACGCCCAAATATAGAGATAGCCCGCAAGAGCATCGTGGCTATCCGCCCAATCAAAAAAGGAGAAATCCTTACAGAAGAGAATGTCTACGTGAAGCGCCCCGGCAATGGAGTGTCGCCCATGCTTTGGGACAAGGCAATAGGGACAAAAGCAATCCGCGATTTCGCACCCGACGAACTTATTGAACTTGAATAATCCACCATGATAGCCATAGCCACTTCCACCAGAGCCGATTGGGGACTACTGACTCCGCTGATTGCAGAACTCAAGAAGCAAGAGATCCCATATACCATACTTGCTTCAAATATGCACCTCATCCCCGAAATGGGGATGACAGTTGATGAGATACGTGCGACCGAGGATAATCCTGTGGAACTTTCTACTGCGGGGGTAAATGTTTCAGAAACTTTGGCAAACTCAACCCGAATGCATGGCGAATGGTTTGCCTTGCACAAGCCTGACGCAGTCATCATATTAGGAGACCGCTATGAGATGCTTGGCGTAGCGTCTGCTGCCACAGTCAATGGCATACCCATCATCCACATAGCAGGGGGGACTGTGTCTGAAGGAGCGATGGACAACGCAATACGCAATGCTATCTCCCAACTCGCTTCGCTTCATCTCACAGAGACGGAGAAGTGCGCCGAGCGTTTGGAAAGGATGGGAATTGACAAAGAAAATATCGTGGTGACAGGAGCTATCGGTGTTTGGAACACGCTCAACGTTCCGCTGATGAGCCGCGAGGAATTGCAGGAATCGCTCGGACGGACATTGCCGGAGAAATTCTTTGTCGGTACGCTGCATGCTGCCACACTCGACAGCGTTCCCCCGGAGGAGCAGATGGAGGAATTCCTCGCGGGAATCGAAGGTTTTATGGAAGCGAGACCCGGATATGGAGCAATTCTTACATATCCCAACAATGATACAGATCCGGTTCCACTCATCGCTCTTCTGAGGTATTTTGAGTCCAAGCACCCGGAAAGCATAATCGTAGTGCCATCGCTGGGGATGCGCCGCTATCTTTCTGCTGTAGCTCTTTCAGAAGGAGTGATCGGCAACAGCTCGAGCGGTATAGTTGAAGTGGCATCTTTAGGAGTGCCGACTCTTGATATAGGCAACCGGCAGAACGGCAGAGAACGAGCAGTCAGCGTAATCCATTGCGACGCAACTCGCGGAGCTATCACCATGAGCCTCTCCCTTATCACCACCCCAATGATAAAAGGTATCGCCGCCAAGCGAGCCAATCCCTACTTCAAGGCGGATACTCCAACCGTCATGACCGACGCCATCAATGCATTCCTATAAAGATAATCAATCTATTTTCTCTATCGAATTTGCACCTTCAAGATAGTCGGATGCTTTATATGAAGAAATGACACTTCTTCCAAGGTTTTGCTCCAGTTCAGTCCGAGCGGCTTTAGCTACATTACCTCCTCTCATCGCTACATCTACATGTTCGCTCATTCGGTTAGGATTCTCTTGTTGAGATATCTCTGTAGCCGATGCTTCTGCAAGCATATTTAGAGCGAGCTCCACATTGGTCATATTATCGCGAAGGGATTCTTTATGGAGACCCTTAAAATCTTTATATTCACGTGTCTTCATACCGCTCCATTGCTTGGTGATGATATCTGTCAGGAAAGCATATTGCTGATCTTTTACTCCACCTCGTTTCCATTCATCGGTCAGCATCTTGCGGATTTCGATGCCACGCAGTCGCTGATTGATCCACTGCTCAGAATAACCGAGTCGTCGATAGTCTGTCACTGCCTGTTCTATGGAAAGTTCCGGATCCTGCATCTGGTCAAGACGAGTCGAGGCCAACTGAGCCATCCACTGCTTGAACGGCTCTGCCTTCGGTGACGGAATCGACTGGATTATTCGGAACATCTGCTCCCTAGTCGCGGCAAGAGTTTTTCTGTTATGGCCGTTCTCAGTCTGCATTAGTACCTGGGGACAATTTGTCCCTATGTACTCACCAAGCAAAACATCACGTTTTCGCATTTTTTTCAAATAATCTGTTGGATTGGCACTATCCGTCAACACTCCGACTACATCGACTACAGAAAAATACCATTCCTCCGTCTCGCTATCCCACACTGTGCGTACCTTCCGGTCGTCGAATACCTGTATCTGATTACTCTTAGTCATTACTACTAAATTTTATTTTACAAAAATACAAAAAAAACTTGTAACTAAAAAGTTTTTTGATTACTTTTGTAAGAACTTATAATAAAGCAAATGAAGACATTATATCTGATACCGGCTCGGGGAGGGAGCAAGGGAATTCCGGGGAAGAATATCAAGACTTTCTTAGGCAAACCATTGATTTGCCATACTATTGACCAGGCTAGCGAAGCAGGAGCCGACGATGCTGACATCTGCGTCAGTACGGATTCGGAGGAGATTCGAAAAGTAGTTGAGGATTATGGGCTGAAAGTGCCTTTCATGCGGCCGGACAGTCTGGCTACTGATACTGCCGGGACGTATGGAGTAATACTTCATGCGCTGGAATGGTATCGGGAACATGGCGTGGATTATGACCGAGTGGTGCTACTTCAGACCACCTCTCCCCTACGCCGTGCGGAAGATATTATCGGGGCTGTCAAGGCGTGGAATCCCGGCATTGACATGGTGGTCAGCGTATGCGAGGCTGCCACGAATCCTTACTATAATGCTTTCGAGACAGATTCTGAAGGGAATCTCCATAT
Organism: Muribaculaceae bacterium; assembly: GCA_029060725.1. Taxonomy (GTDB): domain Bacteria; phylum Bacteroidota; class Bacteroidia; order Bacteroidales; family Muribaculaceae; genus Lepagella. Next base: position 10,015 of record JAIDTL010000070.1, read on the forward strand.
AAGCAAGGGAGACGGTCATTATACACGCCGTCAGGATGCCCCTAAGGTCTGGGAATATAATGGAGCTGTCTATGTGATGGACGCAGCATCTCTTCGGCGTATGCCGATGTCGGAATTTCCGGTTCGCAAGCCATACGTGATGCCGACGGAGAGATCGGTTGATCTCGATACGCCGGCAGATTGGTTGAGAGCAGAGCAGATAGCTTCTATAATTGAGAATTGAGAATTTGTATTCAGAGTAAATTCGAAGGATTTCAACTCCAATTATTATTCTTCTCTAATTCATATTAATTCTTATTCTTCTGACGCTTGCTTCGCTTTGCGGCGGCGAGCATAGCGACGGTGACGCTCCAGCATAGCACGGTGACGAGCAGCACGTTCCTTTTTTCTTGTTGCCTTTTCATCTTGCTGCATTTGCTGATGCTCTCTATGTGCCAGTTGCTTTTGTTGGCGTTCCTTCTTCACTCGAGCTTCATCCCTCCCTTGTATAATTCGCTTGACATCTTCTGCCAGGTCTTTATCTATACCCATGTGTTTGAGAGCTCTTGCCGCCATAAGTCCCCCGATATGCTCATGACGAGGATATCGCATTTTTCCCGATTTGTCGCGCACACCGGCACGCAACATTCCGATATTTCCGAAGAAAGCCGCCAAGCGTTGAGCTTCATCCTCCACCCCTTCTTCTTCCAGCTTGGCGACAGCTTCAACAGCTATTTCAAGCAGAGACTGGTCTCCCGGCTCCGGGACACATTCCGACATCTCGCGCATAAGCTGATTCATATATTTCAATCCCCCGATATTGACAAGCGCACCAAGAGAATCCTTTACATTCTTGCCAAATAGCATTTTACGGAATTCCCCACTCCACCTTTCGCGCGACACAATAGACAATCTATCGACGCTTTTACGCAAAGCCTCCATAGTAGCATCATCTATTTTCCAACCGAAACGTGCAGAAAAGCGGAGACATCGCAATATCCTCACTGGGTCATCGTCAAACGTTTCGTATGGGTCAAGAGGTGTTCGGATGATTCCCTCTTTTATATCATTAACTCCGCGTCCTGTCATATCAAGAATTTCCCCGGTCTTAATGTTCCGGTAAAGGGTATTCACGGTAAAATCCCTCCTGAAACAATCTTCCTTGATTGTGCCGCTCACTACCTCCGGACAACGGCTTGTCTTATCAGTATACTTTTCAGCTCTTGTCTGCACTACCTCAATCTCTTCTTCGGGAAACTTTCGCAGACGCAGCTTTGCCGTTCCGAACTTTCGGAACAATATGGGCATTTCCACCAGATATTTATGATGGAAAAGCCACATGGCAAAATTGACACCTCCATTTGGAAGATCGACAGCAATGTCTACATCATGTATCGGAGAGCCTAAGATCTCGTCACGTACGCAACCACCGACGGCATAAAGATGTCCATCCCATTTAGTGCCTTCGCTTATGTGACGGAAATAATCCAATATGTTATGATAAGTATTTTCTTTCATATTAATTATGCATCTGCTGCAACAATCTTTGTCTTCTTAAGATGCTTTATCTGCCATGCAAGCATGAAACCTGCCACAATAGTAGAAAGGAAGTCGCCAATAGGGAAGCATGCCCACACTCCGTCAAGACCGAAAATAGGAGGCAGTATAAATAGGGCAGGTATCATAAATATCACCTGCCGGGTCAACGACAGGAATATTGACTTGGTAGCCATTCCAAGCGACTGGAAATAGTTGGTGGCGACAATCTGGAATCCCACCATCCAGAATCCTACGGTCGTGACATGCAAGCAGTTGACGGCACACTGGATTTGCTGAGGATCCTGCATAAAGAGCTTTGCTATCATTTCTGCATTGGTAGCTCCAATTATTGATCCCAAAGTAGTGAAACTTGCACCTGTAAGCGCGGCAAGCTTGAGAGTACGGAAGAGTCTGTCGTATTTTCCGGAACCATAATTATAACCTAAAATCGGTTGCATACCTTGGCATATACCGATCACGACAAACACAAAAATCGTAACAAATCGGTTGAAAACCACCACTGCGGCTATCGCATCATCACCACCGTATTTAAGCAACGATGTATTTACTACAGCGTTAATGCAGCTACCTGCGACATTGATGAGAAACGGCGACATACCTATGTAGAGGATTGAAGTAATTACTCTCCAATCAAATTTAAAAGTACCTCGTTCGAAATGCAATGTGCTTGATTTTTTGAAGAAATGTTGCATGACAAAGATAGCCGTTACCACCATAGAGATATCTGTAGCAATGGCAGCTCCCTTGATGCCCCATTTGAAGCCAAAAAGGAAAAGGGGAGCTAAAATAGAATTGAGTCCTGCCCCAATCATATTTGTCCACATTGCCTTGCCGGGATAACCGGAAGCGCGCATCACATTGTTGTAGCTGAATGTTAGATTCATAAGCACCATACCGGGAAGCACCCATGTGAGAAACTCCTTGGCATACGGCATACTCGCATCCGAAGCGCCGAAAAGTCGAAGTAGAGGTTCGAGGAAGATAGAAAAGGCAGAGGTATACAGGATGCCGATAAGAATGGTAAGTTGGACTGAATTGCCAAGGATGACCGCTGCCCGATGATGATCTTTCTGCCCAAGCACAATAGAAATACGCGTTGCCGCACCGGCTCCGATAAGCATACCAAAAGCCGTCCCAAGGTTTTGCACCGGGAATGTCACAGCAATACCCGCCACTACGTTAGGGTCATCAATTGCATGTCCAATCACAATTGAGTCAATGATATTGTAAAGTGCCATCACCACTGTTCCGATGACAGCGGGTAGGCTATACTTCAATAGAATCTTACCTATCGGCGCCGATGAGAGTTCTTTCAATCTGACGTCTGACGATTCGCCTGCTATTGCTCCTTTGGAAGTATTACTCATTTTATACTATTTATACTATATTAATATATTTTTATAGTGGATCACATAATTATAAACAATCACAAATTTTTATTGTTATAAAGATATAGCACAAATTTCCCAAAATATTCTATATTTGCATTCGAGATAACACTTTAAACATATCAAATATAAATTTAAAACTCCCCAAAACAATGAAAATCAAAGCATTATCTTGTGCATTCCTTGCAATGCTCATCCTTTTGGCAGGATGCAACACAACTAACCTTGGCAAAGGAGCTGCAATAGGCGGTGGCAGTGGCGCTGCTTTAGGCGCAGGCATCGGCGCCCTCATCGGTAAAGGCAAGGGCGCAGGTATTGGCGCTGGCGTCGGAGCAGCAGTAGGCACAGCAGTAGGCGCTATCATCGGAAAGCACATGGACAATCAGCAGAAGAAACTTGAAGAACAGTTGAAAACTGCAGAGGTAGAAAAGACCGAAGTAAATGGACTTCAGGCTATCAAGGTCACTTTCCCGGGTGGTATTCTTTTTGCAACAGGCAAATCAAACATCCAGCCAACTGCTCAGGCAGAACTTGCAGAATTTGCTAAATCTCTCGAGCAGAATCCTCTCACAAATGTAGTGATCGGTGGCTACACTGACAATACAGGCAGCATGGAAGCAAATACACGTGTAGCTGACGCTCGCGCTAATGCTGTGAAAGCATTCCTCGAAGGGAAAGGCGTGGCAGGATCACGTATCGAAGCTAAAGGCTTCCCAATGCAAGACTATGTGGCAAGCAATGACACAAAAGAGGGTCAAGCAAAGAACCGCCGCGTAGAAGTATACGTATACGCTTCAGATGAAATGGTCAAAGCTGCAGAAAATGGTCAGCTTCAATAATATAAGCATTCGGCATGAATCAAGAGATTCATGACAAAGGTTAATCCACCCTGTGGCTTTTTGATCACAGGGTGGAAAATCATATACATATTGCATCAAAACAGAATGAGACCAACCAGTATGAGAGATATCGGACATTCTTTTCTTATTCCTTTTGTAGCTATTTTATCAATAATCTTCATTCCAACAAGCGCAAAAGCTCAGATATTAGTGCCGGAAGGAGTGACAGAAAATACTGATTCCATCAAAAAATCGATGGACATAGGACCTTTCTTTGGTCTTTATAAAGACAATTACTTTGCTTTAGGCACAGACCCATTCCATACGCCAAACAAGTATAATTCCGGAATCAAATTTCAGCTTTCTATATCTCAGCGTCTCACCAATGCAACATTGCCTTGGGGCACATACCTGTACTTATTTTTTACAGAGAAGGTCTTCTGGGAAATCTTTCAAGACTCAATGCCAATGAGCGACTTGAACTTCAATCCCGGTATCGGCTGGTCGAAACCATTTTTTGTCAAGGACCGATATTGTGGGAAAATGACCCTAATAGTTGAGCATGAAAGCAATGGCAAGGATGGCGAAGCATCGCGCTCTTGGAATAAAGTTTCGCTTGCAGGAAGCGCTTACGTCACAGATTGGCTGGCTGTCCATGCCAAATATTGGTATCCTATAGTCGACGGGCAGCACAACAAGGACATCCTGAAATACAGCGGCATATTCCAGATGGGTTTTCAGTTGAACTCAAACGACCGCCGATTTTCGTTTGGAGCTACATTTGTCAAGCGTCAAGGGTGGAATATGAACTGGAACACCAACATTCAATTCGGATGGCGCATACATAAGGATTCCAACCAATATATATTTTTAGACTACTACAACGGATATGGAGAAGGACTTTTAGCCTACAATCAATTCCATAATCGTTTGCGCTTCGGAATCCTAATACGCCCTACCCTTTTCTCAGAATATTGAATCTATCTTGCGTATGCTCCCAGAGCAGGGTTACCCCATTCAAGACGATTTATGCCATCCATATCGAATAGACATTCGGGTGTGACATATTCCGGATTGCCGGCACTTATTGCCGGAGAATCTTCCTTAAGTCGGTAATTGAAGACGTATTCGTCACGTATCGTCTCAAACTCAGGATTTTCATTCCATAGACAAGAGATGAAATGATCATCGTCCGAACCATCTACACCGAGCAAGACATTGCGCATAAAGACTTCTGTTCCTTCCAGATCTCCGGGAGTTAGTGGCGACGTCATGCCATATACAATACAATTATTGAAATTTGCTTTCATGAGAGGATTAGCTACTCCGGAGCTGTCATCTATTGAAAGATGCGACAGAGTAAGAATGGATTCCGGTGAAATTGCAAAAAGATAGTAGTTAGCCATGGTGCATTGCACAAAATCATGCACCCCTCCTCTTAGATAGACAGTAGCCTCGCCTGCTTCAGAAAAGCAACAGCCGTATGCATCCACCCAAGCATGTTCTGATCTTAATACGTTGCCTTGGGAATTGTGAAGCCAGGAATTGACAAGTGTCAGCTTATTTCTGTCGATAATGCCACAACTGTCGACCACTAACCCATGGACACTCGACTGCATTTCGACATATTCCATACGGTTGCCGAAAGATTCCGGGCCAAACCTTACACCTTGCCATTGTCCGGCAAGAATCTCATACCCGGTATCAGGAAGCACATCATCAAGGCGGTCTCCACGCATAGATATAGTCTTCCCCACTTCCCCAATGGCAAGAAGGCAACCATCTACCTGAAGCATACCCTTATCATGGAAAAGGAGGCGAGTGCCGGGCTCCAGAGTAAGCGTTGCCCCGGAGGCGACACGAAGTGTGTCGAACACTACGTATGGGATTTCCGCAGTGAAAGACATGTCAGAATCTATAGTGACACCCCTGAGTCGCTTCACATTCTGACCGTATGCCTCAAGGACTACAGATTGCGTCACTCCATTTGTGGTAAAATCCATAATCCCCTCGACTTTGAATGGGCGTGCATCTGAATTTGCTTCTATCAGGCATTCGACGAAAACAAAAATCGAATCGTTAGCTCTGATCTCCACATTATCAAAAACCTTTCCCGAAACGCCGTCTACATTCATCGAGAAGACCCCATCATCATTTCGCATACGTATGCTTGAGATGTTGATGGCTTTTGAAGCACGGTTATATACCTTTAAGCGAGCCGTAGGAGTACCCAAATCTGTAAACACAGTGTCAAATCTGAGGGTATCAACGGAAAAGGTCAGCAAGTCGGAGGGTGAATCTGTAAACTCATCAGAGATACACCCCGGAATCATAGCTGAAGCAAAGAGAGATATTAAGAAAAAAAAGAGTATTCGCATTGTTTTCATATACGAAAAACGTCTTTTATAACGTAATTATTATATGAAGTATATGTTAGTAGCCGGAGAAGCTTCTGGAGATCTCCACGCATCCCGGCTGATGGAAGAAATAAAAAAGATAGATCAGGAAGCTGAATTCCGGTTTTTGGGTGGTGATCTGATGGCAAGGTCTGCAGGGCACCAACCGGAGATTCATATAGAAAAGATGAATGTGATGGGATTTACCGAGGTGATTAAATCTTTGCCAACGGTGCTTTCCAATCTCAGGCGTGCCAAGGCCATTCTGAAAGAATTTCATCCTGACGTTCTTATTTTAGTCGACTACCCGTCGTTCAATCTAAAACTGGCCGCATTCGCCCATAAACTTGGAATCCGAGTAGACTGGCTCATTGCTCCTAAAGTGTGGGCATGGAAAGAATGGCGCATACCCAAGCTGAAAAAGTATCTGACCAATCTATATAGCATCCTTCCATTCGAAACAGCATACTTCAAAAAGCATGGTATGGATGTGCGCTATGTCGGCAATCCTACGGTAAAAGAAGTGGAAGAATCGCTAAGTCATATCCCACCAAAGAAGCACTTTCTTGAACGCCAAGGAATATCCGACACCCGGCCAATCATTGCGATTCTACCGGGATCAAGGAGAGCTGAGATTCGCAATAATCTTCCGCTGATGATCGAGGCTGTCAAAAAATTCCCGGATTATCAATACATAATAGCCGCAGCCCCATCAGTGCCGGAGAAGTTTTACAGATCCATAGCTCAGGACACAGGGCTACAACTTGCTTTTGGAGCCACACATACGCTGCTAAAGTACTCAGCTGCAGCCATTGTGACTTCCGGAACGGCAACTTTGGAAACAGCAGTAATTGGGACTCCTCAAGTGGTATGCTACCGTGGTAACGGATCAAGATTGACCTACGACATTATGAAGAAGATACTTCACGTGAAATATGTATCTCTTCCAAATCTCATTGTCGGCAATAATATTGTCACTGAGCTTCTTCTTCATAATTGCACTTCCGATAAGATTGCCAGAGCACTCCGGCCTCTGCTTCAACCTTCTCCACAAAGAGATTGGCTGGTGGCAGGCTACAGAAATATGAAAAAACGGCTTGGCTCAACGGATGCATCCAAAATAGCAGCTGAATATATCTGCAAGACACTTTGAAACCCTACCAAATTGATTGCTAAGACCACACATATCCGTCTGATTCTTATCGTAGCCGCGATTACGCTCCTTGCCGGATGCGGAACGAAAAAGAATACTGCCATTTCAAGAAATTGGCAGGCATTCAGCACGCGCTACAACGTTTACTTCAATGGCAACGAGCACTATAAGGAGACTCTCAAGACCATGGAGGATGATTATGAAGACGACTTCACTCGCATGCTCCTCACCCATCCTGCCGATGCCCGGGCAGACGAGAGCATGCCTAAGCCTAAAGGGGATTTCAAACGTACGATTGAAAAAATGCAGAAAGCCATACAGCTGCACTCTATCAAAAAGAAACCTCCAAAGAAATCCGGGTCAGCCAAGGAAAAAGAATTCCGTGCTCGCGATGAGTTCAATCCATTCCTTCATAATGCTTGGCTGATGCTTGGGAAAGGGCAATATTTCAACGGCGACTTCATGGGGGCTGCCGCTACTTTCATGTATATTTCCCGCCATTTTGTTTGGCTGCCTGAGGTAGTCACTGAGTCTTTGCTGTGGCAAGCCCGATGCTATGCAGCTCTTGACTGGACATACGAAGCTGAAAACATCCTTGTAAAGATCAAAGAAAAAGATCTTACCAGCAAGAACCTCAAGCATCTTTACGAGCTCGTGGAAGCATCCTATCTCCTTAAAGCCGGACGCTACGCAGAGGCTATACCATTTTTGCGTGAGTCTGCCCGAGAGTCAAGTGGAGTGCAGAAACATCGACTTTATTTCCTTCTTGGGCAGGCATGCCGACAAGCAGGAAAAGACGATGATGCATACGAGGCATTCAAAAAGGCGGGAAGTGGAGTCTCTACACCTTATCGTCTGAAATTCAACGCGCGTATCAAGCAAAGTGAAGTATTCCGTGGAGCTGACATCTCGAGGGAAGTAGCTTCACTGAAGAATATGACCCGATATCAGCGTAATATTGACTATCTTGACCAGATCTATTATGCAATAGGCAATCTGTATCTCTCAAGAAAAGATACTGCCGAAGCCAAAGCCAATTATCGGCTCGCAGTAGAAAAATCCACACGCAACGGTGTTGATAAAGCCATGGCGAATCTTGCACTTGGTGCTATTTACTTTGATGAGCAAGAATACACTAAAGCCCAACCATGCTATTCTGAAGCCTTACCACAAATACCTCAGACTTACCCTAATTATAAGCTAATAGCGAAACGCTCCGACGTACTCGATCAGCTTGCTGTATATGCCGGCAATGTAGAGCTTCAAGACTCGCTTCTAAAGATTGCCGACATGCCGGAAGATAAGCGGCAAGAATGGGCTGATGAGGAAGTGAAGAAACTTAAACAGAGGGAGAAAGAGGAAGCTGAGGCGGCCGCCCGCGAAGAGGCAATGGCAAACAGACCTCAAGGAAATTCACCCATCGACCAGCAGGCAGGAAATACAGGTATGCAATTTAATACTGACAAGTCCTGGTATTTCTACAACAACACCACAAAATCTGCAGGAAAGACTGAATTCCAACGGCGATGGGGTGCCAGAAAACTGGAAGACGACTGGCGCAGACGCAATAAGACATCTTTCGCATTTGAAGATGAATCGACGCCAGAAGATGAGGAGTCTGAAAGCGACGAAAACTCAGAGAACTCAGCTGAAGGAGAATCCACAAAAGAAGGTAAAGAAGGGGAGCCGGACCATACTACTGACCCACACTTCCCTGAATACTATATTGCACAGCTTCCTCTGACAGAGGAACAGAAAGCAACGGCTAATGACGTAATCCAAGAAGGTCTGTATAATATGGGACTTATCTTGAAAGACAAACTCGAAGACTTCTATGCTGCACGCAAAGAATTTGATACTCTTCTCAAGGACTATCCCGACAACGTATATAGGTTAGACATATATTATAATCTGTATCTTATGGCTGCCAGAAGTGGCGACACCAAGGGCATGGAGCATTGGAGAGACACTATAATAGCTGAGTTTCCTGAGAGTCCATACGGCAAGGCAATGACAGATCCGGACTATTTCGAACGCCTCAAGCGCATGCATGATGTAGAGCAGAAAATGTATGTCCAGGCATATTCAGATTACTTAGCCAACAAAAACGAAGAAGTACACGCCATCACGAAAGAAATGGAGACGGACTATCCATTGTCTGCAATTATGCCTAAATTCGTCTTCATTGATGCGCTTTCATATCTCACAGAAGGGGAATATGATCAATTCAAAGATAGGTTGACGGAATTGCTTAAGAAATGGCCGGATACGGATATGACCGATGTAGCAGGAGCTATGCTTAAAGGACTAAATGAAGGCCGCAAGCCAAATTCGGGTGTAAGCAATACCAGAGGTATGATATGGGACATACGACTCTCCTCATCCGAAGAGCCATTGGCAAACGATGGACAGCCTGCCAACTTTGAGCGTGATCCAAACGCTCCCCAATACTTAGTGCTTGCTTATCCGAGAGATGAAATCAACGGAAATTTGCTTCTTTACGATGTGGCGCGTTTCAACTTCTCAAATTTCGTGGTAAAAGACTTTGATCTTGAGCCAATGAGCTTTGACAATGTCGGCATCCTCGTCATCAAAGGATTCAGCAACCTGCGAGAATTAGAAAACTATCGCAAAGTAATGGTAAAACGTGACTTCCAGCTTCCTGAAGAGGTGCGTCCTATCATGATATCGAAGTTTAACTTTGAACTTCTTCTAAAAGAAGGGCGTTCTTTTGAAGAGTACTTCCGATTTGAAGAAAACGCTATGGTTGAAGAAGCCGTAGACACAGCTCTCGAAGGAGAAGACTTAGAAGAATCGGATATTTCAAAGCAGTCTGAGAACTCTGAGAGCTCTGAGAACTCTGAAGAATCCGAGAACTCTGAGAACTCTGAGGACTCCGAGAACTCTGAAAAATCCGAGAACTCTGAGAACTCCGAGAACTCTGCCCCCACCGAAAACCCCGAAAACCCACAAGATTATGACCAAAATACTCTGGGCCGACGACGAGATTGATCTCCTTAAGCCCCACATAATGTTTCTTAAGACTAAAGGCTACGAAATATTGACTGTCAACAACGGTCAAGACGCTCTTGACACGCTTGACAATGACAGCATTTCACTCGTGCTACTTGATGAAAACATGCCCGGACTTTCCGGATTGGAGACCTTACAGCGTATCAATCAGTCGCATCCGGATGTCCCGGTCATCATGATCACGAAGTCAGAAGAGGAGAATATCATGAATCAGGCAATCGGCAATAAGATCACCGACTATCTTATAAAGCCGGTCAATCCAATGCAGATACTACTATCAATCAAGAAAAACCTGCATAGTGCAAAAATTATAGCCGAGCAGACATCTACCGGCTATATGCACGAATTCCAGAAGATATCCTCCGACATAAACTCAGCCTCTTCTCTTTCTGATTGGATTGACTGCTATCGACAGCTCGTCTATTGGGAAATGAAGCTCTCTGATTCTGAAAGCAATATGGATGAGATGTTGCTGATGCAGAAACGTGATGCCAACTCCAACTTTGCCAAGTTTGTTAAGCGCAACTACGAGTCGTGGATCACCGCCGGACGTGATCATCTCATGAGTCCCGACATTTTTAGCCGCCGCATCTTTCCTTTGCTCGACGCAGGAGAGAAGGTATGCTTCGTACTGATCGATAATTTCCGTCTTGACCAGTGGCGCTGTGTGCAACCGCTTCTCTCAGAGTTCTTCAACGTCAGTGAAGATCTATACACTACAATCCTCCCTACTTCTACCCAATATGCCCGCAATTCCATATTCTCCGGATTGATGCCCCTTAAGATAAAGGAGATGTTTCCAAAGCTTTGGGTAGAGGAGGATGAGGATGAAGGGCTCAACAACCATGAGGAGGAACTGATTGCAACTATGTTGGAGCGCTACCGTCGCAAAGACCGCTTCACATATACAAAGCTCAATGACTCATCAGCTTGCGAGAAATTCATCGGCAAATTAAACTCAATCAAAGACGTGCAGCTCAACGTAATCGTGATGAACTTCATCGACATGCTGAGCCATGCCCGTACGGAATCGAAGATGATACGCGAACTTGCCAACAGCGATGCTGCCTATCGTTCGCTGACAGAGTCATGGTTTAAGCATAGTTCAGCGGCTGAGATGTTCAGGCGCATTGCAGAATTGGGATACAAGGTAGTTTTGACTACAGACCATGGCACAATCAGAGTAGACAATCCTATAAAAGTGATTGGAGACCGTAACACCAATACCAACCTTCGCTATAAAGTAGGCAAGAACTTGAACTACAATCCCAAGCAGGTCTACGAAATAAAGGATCCGAAAAAGTATGGTCTGCCGGCACCAAACCTAAGCAGCACCTTCATCTTCGCGACCAACGAAGATTTCTTCTCCTACCCCAACAACTACAACTACTACGTACAGTACTACACCGGCACCTTCCAACACGGAGGCATCTCCCTTCAAGAAATGCTCGTCCCCCTCGTCACCCTCACCCCAAAATCATAAGCACCCCGATCTGATATTAAATCTATTTTTCGATCTTCCAGTCTTCGATGCATCGGGTCTCTGAGGAAAAGTTGACTCCGATGCGGATGATCTGCCTGCCGTCCATCTGGAATTTGCGGTCGTATTTCTTTTCTTCTATCTGACGTAGAGCTTGCTCTGCGCTTCCATCGTATTTCAGCTCGATGACATAGATATAGTCATCGGTTTTGACAGTTATGTCGATGCTGCCGTCGGATGTGGCGGACTCAGCATCCGTCTCAAGTCCGACAAGGTCCATCAAAAGGAAGAAGGCATTGTGGAAATTGTTTTCATTGTCCATCTTCATCTTGAAGTGTACTCCGGCAAAATACGCCTGCATGCACTTCATAGCCTTGTCCGCCTCACCCAAGATGAAATACATCACCATGTCACCCACGAGTTTCTTCGGTTCCTCGTCGCTGCGACATTTGGTATAATACGGAAGGAGAACATTGAAAAGTCCCTTCTTCACCTCCTCGTTCGGGATGCCGAGCCTATAGCGCTTTATCTTTTGATTATAACTTTTGATAGTAAGATAGCCCGTCTGATATAGAAGTGCGAGAGGCTGTGGCGTAATCAGGTCGAGTCCTTTAAGGTCATCGAGCGTGCAGTAAGTGTCGAATATTGACTCAAGATCAGCATTGACGCGCTTCAGTGCATGGGCAACGATTTTCGGCATTCCGGTGTCGTTCCAATAATTGGATATTTCCGAATCCTTCATTGCATTGAGCAGAGACCATGGATTGTAAATGTCACTTCCATTTTTGGAAAAACGATAGCCGTCATAGTTCCTCTTTAACTGAAGAAGCGCAGCCTCTTTACTGATGTCGTTAATCTCTGCGAGTCTCAAAACACCTTGCTCAAAGTTGTCAAGCATTTCACTCACTGTTATGCCGCAAATGTCAGAGTATTCGTCAAGGAAAGTTATATCTACGAGGTTATTCAGATCCGAAAACACACTAAGTTTGCCAAAACGGCTCACGCCTGTCAAGAAAACCAACCGGATATGTTCGGCTGAACTCTTGAAATTGGAATAGACCGACGATAATTTATCCCTGTAATGGTCGATGTTTTCCTTGTTGTTGATATTGGCAACCATAGGTTTATCGTATTCATCAACAAGAATCACCACCTGCCTGCCGGTCTTTTTGTGAGCTGCTTCTATAATGTTTTCAAACCGTGCAGAGAAAGACTCGGCTATACCTATGACACCATATTCTGCTTCCCATTTCTTGAATGTATTGTCATAGACACCATCCAGTTCACCTTTTTCCTTATATCCTACACGGTTCAGATCAAGTCGGAGCACAGGATAAGATTCCCAATTCCAATCCAAGGATTCTATATCGAGACCTTTGAAGAGTTCTCGTCGACCTTCAAAGAAACATTGTAGCGTAGACAAAAAGAGGCTCTTTCCAAAGCGTCGTGGACGCGCGAGAAAACAATAGCGAGACTTGCTTCTGATAAGCTCTGCTATATAGCGGGTCTTGTCGACATAGACATATCCATCCTCGCGGAGTGTCTTGAAGTCTTGTAATCCAATAGGGTATGCCAATGTCTGCTCCATATCTTCTTTGATTTTGTCATTTAACGATTCCGTTAGGCAAAAGTACACATTTACTTTGAATTATCCAAAAATATTCATAATTTTCCATGTAAAATGACAGAATTCAATGAAATCCACATCTTTTACTTGGTTCTCACTCGGATGCAGTAGGGTGTGAGCAGGTAGTTGAGTAAGGTTGGTTTGCATGAATAAAAAAAGACCTTTTTCGTACGAAAATTTGTATAATACGAAATTTCGTATTATCTTTGCATTGTAGAAAATTTGTAGAGATAATGAACAAAAGATTTGTTCTTTCAGACAAAGAGGCAGAACTGATAGAAGGGATAAGGAACTACCAACGTTCCTTTATCAATTGCAGTAGAGACTACATCTTCTATCTCCAAAGTTTATTTGACGAACTTCTCGACATGCCTTAAGTCGGGTGGAAACCTTTGCGGGATGCAATGGTTTCCATTAATCTCTGCAAATTTTTTACTTTTTAAAACACTTGATTATGACAGAAGAAAAAACAATCATTACAGATGCAAAGGATAAGCTTTCAGATATACTGACTGAAGTATCCTGGCGAGAGATAGCCCATACTTATTTCGGGAAATCGAGTTCTTGGCTTTACCATAAACTAAACGGAGTCAAGAGTGATGGAACGGAGGGAGGCGGTTTCTCCGCTGATGAAGCTGCACAACTCAAGGAAGCTCTTCTTGATCTGTCCGCTCGAATATCAACAGCGGCACAATCTCTATAAATTTTCTACATTTTCTATTAAGCCCCGGCATCATCCCAGCCTGGGCTTTTTTTCCGTAATTTTTCTCAGGTTAATAAGAGTAAACCCGGGAAGATGATTCATTTCATCTTTCCGGGTTTGCTCTTCCATTATACCTTAATATTCTAACAATTCATCATGCTTTAATAATAAGACACTACAAATCGAATAAAGTTACATCCACCACCATCATTTTAGCACTTTTTCACATTTATTTATCTTCTTTTGGGAGTTCGCACTGCCAATTCCGGATGCTCTTCGAGAGTAAAATTGAAAAAGTCGTTGTAAGGTTTCAATATTCGAAACAACTCAGACAATTTTTTCACAATATTCTTAGAAGTGATTTCTTTGTCGGTGAGAGGAGCTGCATATACAAAACTCTTAGGCTTCAGCAGATCGATATATTCCCAATCTTTGGGAAATCCTTTGGGTGCTGTCTTCAAAGGTTCTTGCCAATAAGGCTCATAATTCTTCGCAAATTCAGGATTCTGTATTATACCTAGATATTCATCGATATTGTTATAGATTTCACTTCTATATTCTTTCAAAAGAGGAGCTTCCGGAAACCATGCGCCTCCGCCAACATTACACTCTCCCGGCTGTATATGGACATAATATCCACAAAATTCACTCTTCTTTCCTCCTCGCGGATTGATATATATGCCTATATGATCCTTGTAGGGTGTCTTGTCGGCAGAAAAACGAGTGTCACGATAAATTCTATAAAGGCAATCGGATGGCATCAGCATTGCAGCCTCCGGCTCAATTTCCGTCAAAGCATCAATGAGTTGCTGTGTAAATGCCTCAACCTGCGACTTTATCTTTACATATTCATCTTTATGGGCGTTAAACCATTCGCGATTGTTGTTAGCCGCCAACTGCTTCAAAAAATCAAGTATCTCTTTCATATTCATATACTCTGTGTTTCTATTTTTCCACAAAGATAACAATTAAGTTTGAGATTTTTTGAGCGAATTTTAATTTTTTTCAAAAAAATATTTGCACAGTTAGAAAAAATGTTGTAACTTTGCACTCGCAATCGGGAAACAACACCCGGTAGCAACTCCCAACGAGGATTCTTGGTGCGGTAGTTCAGCTGGTTAGAATGCCGGCCTGTCACGCCGGAGGTCGCGGGT
>JAIDTL010000071.1 GCA_029060725.1 Muribaculaceae bacterium
AGAGTCTCGCCGATTTTTTCAATCAGCAGGGTCTTATCTTCTTTCTTCATCTTGAGTGTCGTTTTGAGGGTTATTCATCTATACTCTTAGTGTCAACCTTCACACCGGGGCTCATTGTGCTAGAAAGATAGATGCTCTTGATATATGTACCTTTGGCAGTAGCGGGTTTGAGCTTGATAAGAGTGTTGATAAACTCTTTGGCGTTATCCTTCATAGCATTTGCATCGAAAGAAACCTTACCGATTGAAGCGTGAACGATACCGGTTTTGTCTACCTTAAAGTCGATCTTACCTTGCTTAACTTCCTTGACAGCCTTTGCAACATCCATAGTCACAGTGCCGCTCTTTGGGTTAGGCATAAGTCCGCGAGGACCAAGTATACGACCTAAAGGACCAAGTTTACCCATTACGGAAGGTTGAGTGATAATCACGTCAACATCAGTCCAACCACCTTTAATTTTCTGAAGATACTCATCGAGACCTACATAGTCTGCTCCTGCCTCTTTAGCAGCTGCTTCAGCATCAGGGTTGCAGAGTACAAGAACTCTAACTTCCTTACCGGTGCCGTGAGGGAGCGAAACCACGCCACGCACCATCTGGTCTGCTTTACGAGGATCGACACCAAGACGCACGTCAATGTCAAGCGAAGCGTCAAATTTGGTAAACGTAATTTCCTTTACCTTTTCGGCAGCTTCTGCCAAAGTGTATGCTTTCCCAGCTTCAATCTTCGACAGAGCCAACTTTTGATTTTTTGTCAGTTTTCCCATTTCGTATTGAAGTATTAGTTAAGTTCAGGGAATGCTCCTTTGACGGTGATACCCATGCTTCTAGCTGTTCCGGCAACCATTCTCATCGCCGAGTCCAAAGTGAAACAGTTCAGATCCGGCATCTTGTCTTCTGCAATTGTCTTTACCTGATCCCAAGTGATCTCTGCCACCTTCTTACGGTTAGGCTGAGCGGAACCGCTCTTGAGCTTAGCCACTTCCTTGAGCTGCACTGCTACTGGAGGAGTCTTGACTACAAAGTCAAAGCTCTTATCCGTGTAGTATGTAATCACCACAGGAAGAACCTTACCGGCCTTATCTTGGGTACGGGCATTGAACTGCTTGCAGAATTCCATGATGTTGATACCCTTCGAACCGAGAGCCGGTCCTACTGGAGGCGACGGGTTTGCCGCACCGCCTTTAATCTGCAATTTGATCTGTCCAGCAATTTCTTTAGCCATCTTGTTAAATACTTTAAAAATTGTTTTTCTCTTGAGACATCATTATAAAAGCCGACTGCGTAACACCAGGCGACTTTCTAATTATTCTCTTTCCACTTGGGAAATTTCCAACTCAAGGTCGGTCGGACGGCCAAATATCTTGACCTCGACTTTCAGCTTCTGACGGTCAGGAAGCACTTCCTTAATGACACCGGAAAATCCGGAGAAAGGACCTACTGTGACCTTTACAGCTTCGCCTTCGTAATAGACGTCTTCAACGCTCTCTGGAGAATCATTGAGGGCATCGGCTGCTCCAAGCATATTCATCACTTCGCTTTCACGCAAAGATTCCGGAGCGGAATTCTTTGCCCTTCCGCGAAGGAAGTCAATTACATTGCTTGTGTTCCTAAGTTCATATTGCACCTCTCCAGTCAGTATGCACTTTACAAATACATAGCCGCTGAAAAGCGTGCGATCCTTAGCAACTTTTTTGCCAGAGCGAGTCACGTAGACCTTCTCGGTAGGAATCAAAACTTCCGATACATATTTGCCAAGATCGGTGTTCCTGATGGCTGCATCAAGAACCTCCTTCACTTTAGCTTCTTTACCGGAAATGGCACGCAAAACGTACCATTCATGTTTTTTTTCTGCCATTTTAGCCTACAATTTACGATTAGAAACTGATACTGTAGATAGTCTCCATAAGAAGACTGAAAATCTTATCAACTGCCCAAATAAAGACTGCCATAATGATGGAAGCAATCAGCACCAATACCGAACTGTTAACAAGATTCTTTCGAGTTGGCCAGGATACCTTATGCACTAATTCGTCATAAGACTCCTTGATATCTTTTACTAGATTCATCTTTGTTATATTTTAGCACGGGAAGAGAGGCTCGAACTCCCGACACCTGGTTTTGGAGACCAGTGCTCTACCGACTGAGCTATTCCCGTATATAAGGGGTCTATATCTCAAGACCCCTATTTTATTGTAGTATTAGTCTTCAATGATCTGAGTGATCTGACCTGAACCAACTGTACGGCCACCTTCACGGATTGCGAAACGAAGACCCGGATCGCATGCTACCGGAGTGATGAGCTTAACGTCGATTTCAACGTTGTCACCAGGCATTACCATTTCAGTTCCTTCTGGAAGAGTGATCTCACCAGTAACGTCAAGAGTACGGATGTAGAACTGAGGACGATATTTGTTGTGGAATGGAGTGTGACGACCACCTTCTTCTTTCTTCAAGATGTAGACCTGAGCCTTGAAGTGATCGTGAGGCTTAACCTGACCCGGGTGGCAGATTACCATACCACGCTTGATTTCGTTCTTGTCAACGCCACGGAGAAGAAGACCTACGTTATCACCAGCTTCACCCTGATCGAGGAGCTTGCGGAACATCTCAACGCCAGTTACAGTTGACTTGCGGTCCTGACCAAGACCAAGGATCTGAACTTCGTCACCAACCTTAACGACACCTGCCTCGATACGGCCAGTAGCAACAGTACCACGACCAGTGATTGAGAAGACGTCCTCAACAGGCATAAGGAATGGTTTATCTACGTCACGCGGAGGAAGTGGGATCCAAGTGTCAACAGCGTCCATAAGCTCCATTACCTTTTCTACCCACTGTGGTTCACCGTTGAGTGCACCAAGAGCAGAACCCTGGATGATAGGAGTGTTGTCACCGTCATATTCATACTGAGCGAGAAGGTCGCGCATATCCATTTCTACGAGCTCAAGCATTTCAGGGTCGTCAACCATATCGCACTTGTTCATGAAGACAACGAGTGCAGGCACGTTTACCTGACGAGCGAGAAGGATGTGCTCGCGAGTCTGAGGCATCGGACCGTCAGTAGCAGCAACCACGATGATAGCACCGTCCATCTGAGCAGCACCTGTTACCATGTTCTTTACATAGTCAGCGTGACCCGGGCAGTCTACGTGAGCGTAGTGGCGGTTAGCAGTCTGGTATTCTACGTGAGCAGTGTTGATTGTGATACCACGCTCTTTCTCCTCAGGAGCATTGTCAATTGAGTCGAATGAACG
>JAIDTL010000072.1:0-3157 GCA_029060725.1 Muribaculaceae bacterium
CGTTTTGTCGGCATTGCCGAGAACGCCGGATATGGAATGAACAAACTTGCAAGTTGGGAGACCCTGACAGGCACACGACCCACCATCGAAAGCGACCGCACCATCGCCACCGTCTCCTTCCCCCTAAAATCTGCCATACAACGAAAGACAGAAGACGGTAATGTCCCTATAAATGGGAATGATGCTAAAAATGTCGCAGATAATGTCGCAGATAATGTCGTAGATAATGTCGTAGATAATGTCGTAGAAAAATTGAATGATCGTCAGAATAGAATTTTCGAAGCAATCAAAAACAATCCTGCAGTATCAGCATCAATATTATCTACATCACTCGGTTTCAATCATAGGACTATCCAACGAGACCTCAAGCACATGCAAGAGCTCGGGATTATCATTCATGAGGGACCAGACAAAGGAGGGACATGGAATATAAACGTAATTGAATATGAGGATTAAAAGAGGGTAAACTGACGGTAAAAAGTGGTTAGTTGATGGTAAAATGTCGGTAAAATGGTGCTAAAAGTGGTGCTATAAACGGTGCTAAACTAACATCTCGCTAAGATACCATTTATCTCTCATGCCCATTTATCCAGAAATAACATTGAATTAAAGATCATTTTCGTGATTTCACGAAAATGATCAATTTATTCTTCACTATATCTATATCACTGTCAGTGTTTTCGGTTCGGTGGCAAGCCCAAGTGTCTTGCGGCCCAACCTTCCCCAAAATCCCCTCCCCTAATCACGTAGCAGGTTTGTCGCAGGTGAAACGTCCAGCCCCTTCATCAAGCAAAGACCATTACAACAATCTATTGAGAATCATCCCTCGCACAAGATCAGCCAAAATCTCTCCAATCAGACATAACATCACAGAAATCTGAAATCTCAGATCTAAAATCTACTGTCGCCAGACAGCAAAAAGAAATCGAGGCACTTAAAGCCTCGCAGGGTGGTGATGCGCAAAAATCCTCGGAACCTCAGTAGAAATGGATTACTACAGAAAATCTGCTGTTGGCAGTCAAGCGTATATGCAATGAGGTAATCCTAACCCATTATGAGCAGCTATCTACATGGTTTGCCGCAGACAGGAATTCGAGAGCTACCGCAAAACCACTGAGCAGAAGTTTCTCTCAGCCGACACTTTCACCTCATACCAGAAATCACAGGAAACGCGCTTGAAATCCATTGAGGAAAAACTAACTCACCATTACTCTTTCATGACAATCAACCGACTCGATAAAAAAGGCAACTCTAAAAGCAAAAGCTACATCAACCTCGATTCCATTACAAGGGCTTTCAAGAATGGGAATTTCCAGTGGTTTAAACCTATCATCGTCCGCCTCTCTATCGCCCTGTAGTCACTCCACTTGCTACGCAGCATAACCCCATAAAGAGACTTCTTCATCGGTTAATCTTTTAGGTGCACAGTCAGAACCGCGAATGTGAAGTCATATAAAAAAACTCTGTATGATGATCTTTTCACCAGAACCCGCACAAGAATGTCAATGTAATAAATTATAAATATTCTGTCGATCTACCAAAAGGATTTCTATTCTTGTGGCAAATCATCTAAAGTAATTCTTTCTAGATCACGTTTATCCAAACTATTAAGAGAATTAACACGTCTTGCATGATTCATAATTATTGCCTCGTATAAGTTCCTTATATATCTTCCATTAGCAAATTTATCAGTCTTTTGAGTAACTGTATCTTCAATCAGTCTCATAAGCCTTTCTTTTGCTTCTAGAGTGATGCAATAGTCATCATCTAAACACATTTTCACGAATATGTTTACCAATTCGTCGGAAGAATAGTCACTGAACTCAATGAACGTATTAAATCTAGACTTTAAACCTGGATTTGAATCAAAAAAATCTTTCATTAAATCTGTATACCCAGCAACTATTACGACTAAATCCTTTCGGTAGTCTTCCAATGCTTTAGTCAGCTCCGTCAAACATTCTCGCCCATAAGAATCAGAATGATCATTTTCCGTCAAACTGTAAGCTTCATCAATAAAAAGCACTCCACCCTTAGCTTTTTCAATAACCTTCTTTACCTTAAGTGCTGTTTGTCCTTGATATCCAGCAATTAAATCTGTACGAGAAACCTCGATAAAATGTCCTTTACTCAGAAGTCCTAACTGTTTATACATCTTACCTACAATTCTAGCGACTGTGGTTTTACCGGTGCCTGGATTTCCCAAGAATGCTAGATGCAAAGTGCGATTAGGTGTCTTTAGTCCTAATTGTTCTCGAATTTTTTGAACCCTATGATATGCTATGAGATCATTAACAATATTTTTTACCTTGTCGAGTCCTATCAGAGAATTTAACTTTGCATAAAGTTCTTCAAAACTTTCCAAAGAATCATCATTGTCGTTATCTTCATTACTTAATTCTTTAATTTTCACTCTTCCTAAAAAAGGCAACAATATATCATAAACTGATTTAATAACAATCTGAGCCTCAGGATTCGACTCAATCCGTTTTCTAATATCAGATATTGAAATCAGACAATTTATAATAGATTGATCTGTTGGATTAGTGGTCATCTCTACGCCTTTGGCCGTTAATGAGCCTTTAGCTCCAGAGAACGCATCCAAATATGAAATTTGAGCAAGTAATTCTTCTGATAACTTATTCTTAGCCATATAAGATAGATTATACAAACATCGCAATTATTGATCCTGCTATTCCAAGTGAACTTATTATCCAAGCTACAATAATTTTATTTCGAAACTCCTTACGCTGATTTATAAGAGAATTATTTAAACTATCTAATTGGCGAGCATATTCTTGACTTTGACAAATAATTTCTTGTTTTAACGCATTAATCTTATTCGTGTACTCTTCTCGCTGAACAGCCGCAGTATGGTCTGTGCATGCAAGGTGTTCGGACATCTGCCTGTGCTGTTCCTCATTTTCGCGTCTGAGTTGATCGATGGCGCCGGTATATTCCTCCCGCTGCTGCGCAACAGTGCGGTCAGCCTTGGCAAGACGTTCGGAAACACTCTGGTGCTGTTCCTCATTTTCGCGCCTTAGTTGATTAATGGCACCGGTATATTCCTCCCGCTGCTGCGCAACAGTATGGTCAGCCTTAGTAAGACGTTCGGAAACATTCTGGTGCTGTTCCTCATTTTCACGCCTGAGTTGAT
>JAIDTL010000072.1:3257-54230 GCA_029060725.1 Muribaculaceae bacterium
CGGTCAGCCTTGGCAAGACGTTCGGAAACATTCTGGTGCTGTTCCTCATTTTCACGCCTGAGTTGATCGATGGCACCCGTATATTCCTCCCGCTGCTGCGCAACAGTGCGGTCAGCCTTGGCAAGACGTTCGGAAACATTCTGGTGCTGTTCCTCATTTTCACGCCTGAGTTGATCGATGGCACCCGTATATTCCTCCCGCTGCTGCGCAACAGTGCGGTCAGCCTTGGCAAGACGTTCGGAAACATTCTGGTGCTGTTCCTCATTTTCACGCCTGAGTTGATCGATGGCACCGGTATATTCCTCCTGCTGCTGCGCAACAGTTCGATCAACCTTGGCAAGACTATGGAATATTTCTTTTTTAAGGACATCACTATCTTTACGAATATTCAAGACATCTTCTGTATAATCCTTTTGATAGCTTATAAGGAGATTCTTTAGCATGATAAGTTGTTCCGCGATATCATCCATCTCCTCCCATAACAATTCAACCTTATCCGACAATTGGTTAAGGTCTGAAATTGTTTTCACCCCAGACTTTAATATTTGAAGGTCAGAATAGGAGAGTATCCTTTTTGATATTTCTTCGATAAAAAAAGTCTTACTATCTTTTATGGAGTTCTCTAATTTTAATATTTTAGTATTTAAATCTTCTCGAATACTTTTTATTTTTTCAACGATCTTTCTCAGTGCTTCAACTTCTTTTCGAATGTCGTCTTCA
This sequence comes from Muribaculaceae bacterium, assembly GCA_029060725.1. Taxonomy (GTDB): domain Bacteria; phylum Bacteroidota; class Bacteroidia; order Bacteroidales; family Muribaculaceae; genus Lepagella. Next base: position 3,978 of record JAIDTL010000072.1, read on the forward strand.
TTCTTAAGAGCTTTGACAGCTGCCTCTTTCGCTTGATTGCTGGCAACTTTTGCGCCCTCACTTGCTTTATTTGCCGCTTCTACTGCACTGACAATACCTTGCAAATACTCCTTATCCAAAAAATTGAAGGTATTATAAACCTCTCTGAATTCTTTTATAGTACTTATTAAAACTGAATTTTGCTTTGAAAAATGATCCTGAACTTTTTCAACATAATTATTCATTTCAGTACCATTAATATAATGATTGCCCCATCCAAAAAGTCCCCCATCTGTTTCAAACTTACTTATGTATGGAACCGATGGAGTAGAATTTGAAAATTGCTCTATTCTTCTTAAAGCTTGATCAAAATTATGACGTTTAATAATGTCCGACATATCAAAATGTTAGGAATACTAATTAGATTTTTACAGAGATTCAATATCATCAAATAAATCCTTTATAGCTACACTATTTTGAGAAGGTGTAATGTCAGTGCGATAGGATTCATCACAGATTTCATATAAATCGGATTCGATTTCGCTTATCTTGGATTTAGCTAAATCCGCTACCGCTTGATGACGCACAACGATTTCTTGGGCCGTATCAAGTTTTGATTTTTCTAAATGTGCTTCAGACACAACAATTAGTTTGTTCTGGACATCTAATATTTTACTTTTTTGATGGATGATTTCTCCGGTTTTTATATTTTTTTGTTTTTTTGCAATCCACTTGTCTATTAGATTAAGTGCAATCGCACCGATGATGCCGGAAATCAAACCTCCTAAGAAAAGGCCAAGAATACTTGCAAGACTTCCAAGCATTGGAATTTCGAATGCAAAGAAAGGAACGGTGCTTAACCCTCCTTCAATTGCTCCACCAAGGACTATCGCACCAGCAGCCGTCAAACCGGCAATGATTATCTTGCCGACCTCCATCATCATGATGCTAAAAGGTTTCTTCTTATTAACCGGATTCTTGATATATGCAATTGCTTCCTTGAGCGATTTATAACCCTGCTTAATGAATGTCCAGGCCTTCTGAAGAGTTCTGACAATAGGTCCGAAAATCATAGAGGCTAAAGTGCCTATCGCGGATTGAGCTGCAATTTTGAGATGTGATTTAAGATCCTTTACGAAATTACTGATGGCTTCTTTTACTTTATCAAAAAAAGAAGATAAGCTTTTCTGTTTTGATTTCAACCATACCGCAAATTTTTGGAAGATAGTTTTAACCAACGCAGCCAACAAGCCCATAGCAATTCCTTGAAGAGCCTTCTTTCCCATACGGGCAGCCTCTTGACGTTGGGATTTTTTACCTGTATCAATGGAGCGTTGTTCTCCCTCCTGTTTTACGCGGTCATATTCCTCTCTCGCTTCCTCATCCTTTTTCCTATATGAGGCCTTCAAATTTTCATCTAAATCATCAAAGATTTCATCAGGCTTTTGACCGTTTTTATTAGGATTATCCAACCATTCGGACATTGCCATATCACTCTTAGACCGATTATGACTGGAGTTCATCTCATTCAGATTGGCATCGCTGTTGGCAAAATCTATTTGCTCCTTTTCCGAGAGATGGGCATTGGCTCTTGAATCACGGATTATTTCTGCGGCGGATATGGTATGATCCATGTCAGTTCCTTTTTCTACTGAGCCAGTTGGTCGTCCATCATCAAAAGGTTTTCGGACATGAGGCCCAGCAAGACGGGCTTTAGGCTTTCCGCTTCTATCGGTATAGGTGATGATTTCTCCATGTTCATCATGAGCTAACTTGGATTGCCAGTTGTCATAACGGTCTTGATAGTCTATTTGACTGTTATGCGAAGCGATCTTCCCTTTCTCAAAATTCTCCGTTGTTTGAATATGAGCCGAATTTCTAAGATCTAGTTTCATGCCTCGATTTTCACGAATAAACTCCTCTCCTGCAACGGCACCGACTTGATTAACGAATTGCTCCCAAACCACATTCATAACTGTTTCACTAAGAGAATCGGGATTTCCTATTTTCTCGCGGTCTTCCTTTAACAGTTCTAAGTCAGCCAAAGATTCCTCTAGATCGGCATCTAAACTATTTTCCAATTCATCGAAGCTAAGATTAAAAAAATCTTCATTGATTGGTTGTATGGCATTCTGATTATCGTTCATGTCTCAATTGAAATTAAACTGATATTTACTATTACATGCGGAACTTTTGCACGTAATATGCACGTAAAAATTAAAATCAGCGAGACAAGCCTGTGATTATCACAATCTTAACTCGCTGATTTTGTGCCCAGAACAGGACTCGAACCTGCACGCCTCGCAGCACTCGCACCTGAAACGAGCGCGTCTACCATTCCGCCACCTGGGCTTTGCGACTGCAAATTTAATGCTTTTTTCCGAACTACCCAAATTTTTTCCAATGTTTTTATACAAATTTTCCATATATGAAAAATTCTTCACAGTTTTGTGAATTTAAAGAATATTTTATATCTTTGCATATTAATTTGTAGTCATGATTGTTGAATTTGAAAAAGAATACCTCCGAGATACCATCGCTAATAATCTTGAGCCGTTTGAGCCAACTCATCCCGGAGAACTAATCAAAGATGAACTTGAGGCTGATGGTATCAGTCAGGCAAAGTTAGCGGAGAATATAGGTGTCAGCCCCTCTCTGCTCAACGAGGTGATCAAGGGAAAGAGAGCAGTAAACACAGAACTCGCTCTCCTTATCGAGGCGGCTATCAATCTGCCTGCCGACCTCCTGCTCAACTTGCAGGGTGCTTACAACATGCAGAAAGCTAAGTCAGATTCTTCATTCATGAAGAGGCTTTCTTCTATCAGAAATATTGCTGCCGCTCTATAACAATGAATATACTTAATACTATCAATGATTGGCTCTGGAGCTATTTGCTGATTGGACTGCTGCTGATTGCGGCGGTATGGTTTACTGTCAAAAGCCGGGGCGTGCAGTTCCGGATGTTTGGCGAGATGTGTCGTCTGTTGGCTGCCTCCGGGAAGAAGGAGGGCGACGGCAAGAAGGATTCTCATCATACGGTCAGCTCGTTTCAGGCTTTTGCGGTGTCGATTGCCTCGCGTGTCGGGACAGGAAATCTTGCAGGTGTAGCTACGGCAATCGCAATTGGAGGTGCAGGATCAGTGTTTTGGATGTGGATCATTGCTCTTTTGGGTTCGGCTTCTGCTTTTGTGGAGTCTACTCTTGCTCAGCTATATAAAGTAAAGGGTGAGAATTCATTCAAGGGTGGTCCGGCATATTATATCCAGAAGGGACTTGGGAAAAGATGGTGGGCAATCGTTTTCGCAGTGCTTATCACCATCACTTTCGGTCTCGCTTTCAATTCAGTGCAAGCCAATACTATGACGGCTGCCGCTAAAGTGTCGTTTGGTTGGGATCCTTTGATTGTAGGAATCGCAGTAACAATAGCTTCAATGCTGGTGATCTTCGGTGGGATACAAAGAATCTCACGTTTCAGTGAAATTGTAGTGCCGGTCATGGCTATAGCATACATTCTTCTTGCGCTCGTCATCCTGATAATGAACATCAGCAGGATTCCCGAAATGCTGTCACACATCGTAAGCGAGGCTTTCACCGGCAGCGCGGCTCTCGGCGGAGGAGTCGGAAGTGCTGTGATGATGGGCATCAAACGCGGTCTATTCAGCAACGAGGCTGGGGAAGGATCTGCGCCAAACGTTGCAGCCACGGCTTCCGTTAGTCATCCCGTAAAGCAAGGGTTGCTCCAAACTCTTGCTGTATTCACCGACACTCTGCTGATATGCACATGTACAGCCATCATAATATTGCTGAGCGGAATATACGAAAATGGAGAGAGCGGCATTGAACTCACCCAGTCTGCCCTCGAATCGGAAGTGGGAAGTATTGGAAGCACGTTTGTAGCTATAGCCGTATTCTTCTTCGCTTTCACGAGCATTGTCTCCAACTACTATTACGGTGAAACCAACCTGCAGTTTATCAGCAACAAAAGATGGCCCGTAACTACTTACCGTGTTATTGTAGGAGGCATGGTGATGGTCGGTTCGCTGACATCACTTGAATTTGTATGGGGATTGGCTGATATCTTCATGGGGCTCATGACTCTATGCAATCTTTTGGCGATATTCCTACTCGGCAAATACGCAATGCGTCTGCTCAAAGACTATCAGCTCCAACTACACGAAGGCAAGAACCCCGTCTATCACAGCTCCACAATCCCTGAGATAGCAGACGAGACAGAATGCTGGGGTTGGAAAGAGACTTCTTTGAAGGCGTAGGTGCGGAGGGAGCCGTCGGATAGGCGGAGCGTCATCGGGCCGTGAAAGGCTATGTCTTCAATGCTTGCCTTGAAATTCTCTCCGGTAGCTGTGTCGGCGAATGGATACAACGCGCCGTCTCCTCGCCAAAGTTTCCCAAAGAATTCTTTATGCAATGCCAGGCGCTCCTCTTCCGTACTAATCAATTTGAGCCGCCCTTCCATTATCTCTGCAATCTCTTTCTCAAGTAGCGCCAAGTCATACGTTTTTCCGGTGATTTGCTTCATCGACACAGGATTAGGAGCATCGCTGAGAAATTGCGTTTGGTTTACGTCTATCCCAACTCCTATCACAGAATACGAAACGTATGCCCCCATTATGGAATGCCGTATCAATATTCCGCATATCTTATTGTTGCCTACATAGATATCATTAGGCCACTTGACTTTAGCTTCGATTCGATGCCCGGCAAGGAAATCAACTACAGCGAGTGCGACTGCCTCCGACATTGCAAACTGCGCCATTGGAGGGAGACAAAGAGGTCGATAAAATATCGAAAATGTAAGGTTTTTCCCCGGCTCAGCCTCCCATGAATTGCCACGTTGCCCCTGCCCGGCAGTCTGAGTATAAGCCGTCACCATGACAGGAGCCTCCAATTCCCCGACATTCCGCATTATATATGCATTCGTGGAGTCCACCTCCACCAAATGTACAACCTCCATTCTAAATTAAGATACGTCGTGAATGATCCGGCAGCTCTTCAATCTCCACGAAGATCGTCTCCTCTGGAAGGATATCCTCAATATTCTCAGTCCATTCCATCAGGCACAGGTTGCCGCTGTCCCAATAGTCTTCAATACCGATATCGTATGCTTCAGCCGGTGACTCAAGACGATAAAAATCGAAATGATAAACGGTCCGCCCCGTCTCCGAGGAATGATATTCGTTGGCAATGGCAAATGTAGGAGAGGATGCCTCGTCATCCATCTTGAGTTGACGCATCATCTCAGCAACAAGTGTAGTCTTTCCCGCCCCCATCTTACCACGAAGAGCCACTATACGCCTCTCCCCTATCGCCTCAAGAAGTTCAGCCGCAGCGCGCGGCAGATCCTCTATATTATTTATTGTTATTTCCATAAACTTTTTCTTCATTAACACGACTTCATATATAACAATTTTCAATCATATATTTTCCTTTCGGCGCATAAAAAGCGTATCAGCGTAAAAATTTTTATTATATAGGTATAAAAATCTCAAGAATTTTATCTAACTTTGCAAATCAACTATCTTACGTCACAAAAAAATGAACCATACAATTATAAGAATTTTCTGGCTTGCGTTCTTATTTCTTGCTTCAGCCCAGTTATCTCTCGCTATCGAGAAAAAGGACTTTCCTACCATTTATGAAAAACGAATCACGGACGAGACAGGCAACACTAAAACCAAATACGGTTACACAACTGATAACGACCTCCTCACTGATGCTATCTTCGATAAAGCATACCCGTTCTCTCCCAACGGACTTGCCCTCGTTTCTTATAACAATCATTACGGATTTATCAACACTAAGGGGAAATATTATATCGAGGTTGGTCTAAAAGGGGCCCATCCCTTTGGCCAATTCAGAGTCACTGCAATTAAGATAAAAACAAAATGGGGACTTATCAACGATAAAGATAATGTTTGGGTGTTGAAAGATATATTTGACGAAATTGACAATTTCCAGCCAAATGGGTTGGCTATCGTCAAGTACGAAAAAAAATACGGTCTTGTCGACACGCTTGGTAATGTAGTGCTCCCCGTAATCTATGATAAAATCGAGAAATTCGATAAGTCAGGGTATGCCTATATAAAAAGCGGAAACAAATTTGGCGTTGTCGATAAAAGAGGCAGGGCTATAGTTCAACCCGATTACAAAGACAAGAAAAGCGCATTGGCAGCTATATCTGACAGGCCAAAGTTCGGCAGTCTAAAAGAAACCTTGCTTGCAGATAATTCAACCCAAAATAATAAAAAAGAGGAAGAAGAGAAAAAGCAAAAGCTCCTCGCTGAGCAAAAACAAAAAGAGGAGGAAGAGCAGAAGAGGCTCCTTGCTGAGCAAAAACAAAAAGAGGAGGAGGCTAAAATTCTCGCTGCTCAAAAACGATTGGAAGAAGAAAACAAGCTCCTTGCCGAGCAAAAACAAAAAGAGGAGGAAGAGCAGAAGAGACTCCTTGCTGAGCAAAAGCAAAAAGAGGAAGATGCTAAGATTCTCGCTGCTCAAAAACGATTGGAAGAAGAAAATAAACGCCTCGCCGAGCAAAAACAAAAAGAAGCGGAAGAGCATGAGAGACTCCTTGCTGAGCAAAATCTCAAGCAAGAAGAAGATATGCGCAAACAAGCTGAAGCTCGCAAGCGTCTTGATGAAACCCCGACCCTCAATAATTATATAGCTGCCAATTTAGGAAGCTGGAATGACTATCTTGCAGCTCAAAACATAAATATTCCTTCCGACGAAGAAATACGAAGCTTTATAGAGGAGGAGGTAAGCAAATGGCAGATCAAAGGGGAATTCGAGCCTACTGCCAAATGGAAAGAGCGTGTCAACGAGACAACACGCACTGCTAAAATCAACGCTATGGCTGACAGTATCTTCTCTGTCAACTCCAAGAATGTAGAGGCTGTTCGCGCGGAATATCGTAAAAAATACGAAGAACTTGTCGACAAATATTGTGCCGGAATTGCCGAGCAATTCGCTTCTCAGAATCTTGAGATAAAGCCATACGATGCTGACAATGAGACATTCTTAATCAGCACTACCGATTTCGGTGATTTCCTCCTGCCGGTTCCGCTCGACGAGGCTCCGGGATTCAAGCAAGAATGGGACAACTGGAAATCTGCTGCCATTGCTTCTTTCATGCCAAACGGAGATGATGTCGTACTTAAATCAGTCAGCATCGGTAAGTATAAATACGACAGCGACATGAACGCCACTTACGCACAAGTGGATGTCGATTATAACTTCAAGCCTGTCGACGTAGCACAGCTAAGCAGTCGCTTAGACGAGGGAGACAATTTGGCCATGAACTCCGCAAATTCCGGTTCAACTAATCAAAACAAAGGATTTCAGACTACAAAAGTCAAAATATCAGCAGGCACCACTCCTGATACTGACCTTAATATTCCTGTAGGCAAACCATCTGATATTCCTACATTTGCCGTTGTGATTGCAAACGGCAACTACGACCATGCTTCGAAAGTGGACCATGCCGAAAACGACGGACGCATTATGGCCCAATATCTGACGCGTACCCTCGGCATTCCGGAATCCAATGTAGCAACTTTCATCAATGCTACTTACGGACAAATGGCTTCTGCGATCTCTATGCTCCAAGACGTCGGGGATGCATATAATGGAAGCGATTTCAATATCATATTTTATTATGTCGGTCACGGGTTGCCCGATGATGAAGGTAAAAAATCATACATCCTCCCCGTTGATATTGACCCGAGACAAGTTTCCATTTGCATGCCACTTGAAAAAATCTATGCCGATTTAGGCAACATGGGCGCTAAGAATGTCACTGTCATGGTCGACGCTTGCTTCAGCGGCACCAACCATGGCGAGGGTATGCTTATCCCTCAATCTATGGGAGTGGCTTTGAAACCTAAAAAAGCCGATCCTGTCGGCAATATGATCGTGCTTGCCGCAACTGAAGGCAATGAAACGGCATTCCCTTACGAAGAAAAAGGGCATGGACTTTTCACTTATTGGATCCTAAAGAAACTTCAAGAAACCTCCGGACAAGTCACATTCGGAGAATTGAGCGACTATGTCATTGACAATGTCAAGAAGACCTCCGTCACAGTCAACAAGAAGCCCCAGACCCCGACAGTAGCGACCACGCCCCAGCTCACCAATTCCTGGCGCAACTTGAAATTCGGCAATTAAGGACACATATTAGCAATTTCATAATATTTAAAACTCCTATAGGATTTTATAACACTTTGCCATTAACAGGATTTGACCGAAGATTGTTATATCTAATGGCGGGATTTGACGAAGAAAAGCATTATTCGCTCAAGAAATTGAGTGAATATGGAATTTTTTCGTTAAATTTGCAAGTTGATACAGATATAACTAAATAGAAAACTCAATATAATGGCAAATCAAGAACTGAGCGAACAGGAAATCGTAAGACGCAACAGTATGCAGGCTCTCCGCGATCGCGGAATCGAACCTTACCCTGCAGCAGAATATGTCGTGACAGGTCACAGCGAGGAAATTAAGGAAAACTTCAAGGATGATGATACGGAACGCCGTGAGGTCTGTGTGGCAGGCCGCATCATGAGCCGCCGTATCATGGGCAAAGCTTCATTCGTAAGCCTTCAGGATGCTGAAGGCCGTATACAAGTATATGTAAGCCGAGATGATCTCTGCCCCGGAGAAGACAAAGACATGTACAATGTAGTTTTCAAAAAGCTACTCGATATTGGCGACTTCATTGGCGTAAAGGGATACGTATTCCGCACCCAGACTGGCGAAATTTCTGTTCACGCACAGGAAATAACAGTGCTCAGCAAGAGTCTTCGTCCTCTTCCGATGGTCAAGATGAAAGACGGCAAGGCATACGATGCTTTCACAGATCCCGAGCAACGCTACCGTCAACGCTACGTCGACCTTGTAGTAAACCCCGGAATCAAGGAGATATTCCTAAAGCGCAACAAAATCTTCAACTCCATGCGCCAGTATTTCAACGACCATGGTCTGATGGAAGTAGAAACGCCGATTCTTCAGTCTATCCCCGGTGGCGCTGCAGCCCGCCCCTTCATCACACACCATAACGCCCTTGACATTCCCCTATATCTCCGCATCGCCAACGAGCTTTATCTAAAACGCCTTATCGTAGGCGGCTTCGACGGCGTATACGAGTTTGCAAAAGACTTCCGTAATGAGGGTATGGACCGCACTCACAATCCTGAATTCACCTGCATGGAGGTGTATGTAGCTTATAAGGACTACAACTGGATGATGAAGTTTGTGGAAAACATGCTTGAAAAGATATGTCTCGACGTAAACGGCACCACTGATGTGCAGATCGGCGACAATTTAGTGTCTTTCAAAGCTCCGTTCCGCCGCGTGACCATGACCGATGCCATCAAAGAGCACACCGGGTTTGACATCACCGGCAAGACAGAAGAGGAACTCCGTGCATTCTGCAAGCAGGAGAACATTGAAGTAGACCCAAGCTGGGGCAAGGGTAAACTCATCGACGAGATATTTGGAGAAAAATGTGAAGGCACTTATATCCAGCCTACATTCATCACCGACTATCCGATTGAAATGTCACCGCTCACAAAGAAGCACCGCGACAACCCTGAACTTACTGAACGTTTCGAACTTATGGTCAACGGCAAGGAACTCTGCAACGCATATTCAGAGCTCAACGACCCGATCGACCAATACGAACGCTTCGTAGACCAGATGAACCTTGCCGACAAGGGTGACGATGAGGCTATGATCATCGACCATGACTTTATCCGTGCCCTCGAATATGGCATGCCTCCTACATCAGGTCTCGGTATCGGCATGGACCGTCTTACTATGCTCATGACCGGCCAGACAGCCATCCAAGAAGTGCTCTTCTTCCCGCAGATGCGTCCGGAAAAGAAGCAAGTGAAGGCTGAGGCGGAAGAAGAAAAAGAGGAAGGGAAATAATCATGGAGATTAAAGACCACATATCGAAAGTAGCCGTTCTCGGTGGCGGAAGTTGGGCAACTGCGCTTGCCAAACTTCTGCTCAAGAACTGCGACCGTATCGGATGGTACCTCCGCAGTGAGGAGAAGATTGAGGAATTTCGTAAATACGGACATAATCCCTCATACTTGACCGACGTAAGTTTCGATACAGACCGCATCGACTTCTCTGCCGACATAAATGAGGTGGCAGAAGGTGCCGACACTCTCGTAGTGGCAATGCCATCACCCTACTTCCTGCCTGAGATAAGCAAACTCACCATCGACCTTAAAGACAAGAATATTGTCTCCGCAGTCAAGGGCATTGTCCCTGATCGCAATATGATCATCACAGACTATTTCGAACAGGTCTATGGTGTGCCACGTGGCAACATGCTCGTCATCGGAGGTCCTTGCCATGCTGAGGAAGTTGCCCTCGAACGCCTTAGCTATCTGACTATAGGATGTCTTGATACTGACAAAGCGCGCCAGTTTGCATCCCGACTCGCATCAGCCAAGATGAAGACCATCATCTCCGACGATGTAGACGGCATAGAATATGCAGCTGTGCTTAAAAATGTCTATGCTATAGCCGCAGGTATGGTCAATGGCATGAAAGCCGGCGACAACTTCATGGCAATGCTCGTAAGCAATGCCATCAGAGAGATGCGCAAGTTTGTCGATACGATCTCCCCGATGCCCCGCGACATTGACAGGTCTGCTTACCTTGGCGATTTGCTTGTCACTGCCTACAGTAAGTTCTCACGCAATCACAACTTCGGCTCCATGCTCGGCAAGGGCTACAGCGTGAAGGTGGCAAAGATGGAGATGAGCATGGTAGCAGAAGGCTACTATGGCACAAAATGCATGTACGACATCAACGAGCGTCCGGATCTCCAAGTGGAAATGCCGATTCTCGACATGGTCCATGCAGTGCTTTATGAAGGCGTCAATGTCCGCAGAGCCATGAAAGAGCTTGCCGATTCTTTCTCATAGCCCGAAGCCACTAAAGACCTTAAGGACCTTAGAGCCCCTAAAGCTCTTAATACAATAAAAATCAACCCAAAATTATAAAAAACTATGAAAGCAGTAAATTTAGATATTCAGCATGCAGTATATTTTGCTGAAAAAGAATTTAACGCCAATGCAGGAGCTGCCAACGAAGCTATCATTGACGTTAATACCGGCCGCGCTGCCGGCAACGACTTCCTCGGATGGGTGAAACTCCCTTCTGAGACCGATACTGAACTCCTCAACAAAATCATTGCGACAGCCGACCGTCTGAAAGAGAAATGCGATTATGTAGTTTGCATCGGCATAGGCGGCAGCTACCTTGGTGCAAAAGCCGTGATCAGCGCACTCAGCAACAACTTTGCAGACTTCATACACAATCCTGAGCCAAAGCACGCTAAAGTGCTCTATGCAGGTCAGAATATCGGCGAGGAATATACCGCAGAACTTCAAGACTTCCTCAAAGACAAGAAGTTTGGTATCGTGGTAATCTCCAAATCAGGCACTACTACCGAACCTGCCATAGCTTTCCGCCTCCTTAAGGCTCAGCTTGAAGAGCAGATAGGCAAAGATGCAGCAAAAGACGTAATCGTAGCTATCACAGACGAAAAGAAAGGTGCTCTCCGCACTCTCGCCACTCAGGAAGGCTATGAGACATACGTAATTCCTGACAACGTAGGTGGTCGTTTCTCAGTTCTCACTCCGGTAGGTCTTCTTCCTATTGCAGTTGCAGGCTTCGACATCACAAAGCTCGTTGCCGGTGCAGCTGAGATGGAAAAGGATACCACCGAACCCGGTGGAGACAATATCGCAGAGACATACGCACGTGTCCGCAACGCCCTCTATCAGAGCGGTAAGAAAATCGAAATACTCGCTAACTTCAACCCGAAACTCCATTATTTTGCAGAGTGGTGGAAGCAACTCTACGGAGAGAGCGAAGGCAAGGACGGCAAGGGCATATTCCCGGCAGCAGTAGATTTTACTACCGACCTTCACTCCATGGGTCAGTGGATCCAGGATGGCGAACGCACTATCTTCGAGACCGTGATTTCTGTAAAGGAACCACTCCTCCACAAATATATCCCTACCGACGACCAGAATCTTGACGGCCTCAACTTCCTCGGCGGTAAGAAAATCGATGATGTCAACAAGATGGCTGAACTCGGCACTATGCTCGCTCACGTAGACGGTGGCGTGCCAAACATCAAGATTGAAATCAACAAGCTCGACGAGTATACCCTCGGAGCTCTCATCTACTTCTTCGAGAAAGCTTGTGGCATATCCGGATATATGCTCGGAGTAAATCCGTTCAACCAGCCGGGTGTAGAAGCCTACAAGAAGAACATGTTCGCTCTTCTCGGCAAACCGGGCTACGAAAAGGAAACTGCAGAAATTCAAGCACGCTTGAAAAAGTAAGAAACAATAAACATTGAACAATAAGTATTGAACAATAAGTATTGAACAATGAGTATTGAACAATGAGTATTAAACTTTAAGTAATTAAAGGAGAGTCGTTGAGTCTCTCCTTTAATTATTTCAAAACTATTACAGATGTTAAATAAAAGTTAATTAGATACTTTCTCAAAAATTCAAATGAACCTTACGGCTTTCAGGCGTGTTTAATAGACGTAACTCGGACAGACAGACGGGATGCAAGACAGAAAGTCAGAAGGCAACCGCGAGTTACCCCGAATTTGATTAGATTGATTAGTTTAATTGCTATAAGCGTTCTGAAAAAAAGTTGTTATTGTTGTTTGAATTAAAGGAACCAGGTCGACGTGAGTCGACCTCTTTTCTTTTTGTGCATTACTGAGCTAATAATTGCATATTCGCATTTTTTTTATTAATTTTGCGACAATAAATCAAGACCACCTGACAGATGGCAATATCAGTATTAATCGGAACATACAACTCATCGCGTTATCTGCGAAAAGTGATCGAATATGTCAAAGACTATGATGAAGTCTTAATCTATGACAAAGGGAGCACTGACGACACTGTCGACATAGCCCGCAAGGAGGGATGTAAGGTGATTCACACGGCAGATAATGACGGAGAAAACTTTCAGGCGCACAATCATGCCATTGGGCAAGCAAAAAACGACTGGATACTATTCCTACGCCCCAACGAACTTGCGCCCCGTGATCTCAAAAGCTATCTCGACAAATTTATTGAAAATGCCGGCGACATACACGGACTTTTCATCCCTCGCCGCAACTTCTTAATGAACAAAGAAGACACCAACAACTATCCAGACTTCCAGCTGAGATTTTTCCATCGTGGTGGCACCGTATGGAACGACGATGAAGCTGAGCTCCCTTCTGTATACGGAGCTACGGACCGCATTCCGGCACACCGAAAGAAACTTGCCATAATCCGAATTCCCGGAAGCATAAATGACTCAATAGGCCATTTGGAAGAAGCTTGTTCAGACGCTGACTTGACACCACGCAAGATCTCACTCTTTGAGATCCTTACCAACACTATGGGCAAATTTATGAGTGAATATATCCTTAAGGGTAAATTCAAATATGGCACAATTGGCTATATCGATGCTGTCAACATCACGATGAACGAATATTTCAAGCTTGCAAAGAGGCATGAAAAATTCTCAATGAATGAAATAAATGAAAAACTGAAATGAGCAGACAAGGAATAATCAGAACTGTCGCTTCTGCCGCAATCATCATCACATTGCTTCTTTCATGCGGAGCAGGAAAACGGACACCAGACCCCGACGAGAATCAAAGTATCTCTTCCGAGACTGCATCCACAATAGATTTTTCTGCCGACAGTGCATACTCATACGTGGCTCGTCAAGTAGAATTCGGTCCACGTGTGCCGGGTTCGGAGGCTCACATGCGTTGTGGAGACTGGCTTACTGAAAAGTTGAAGTCGTTCGGAGCAGAAGTGACCGAACAGACTGCTACGCTGACCACCTTCGACGGCACCAATATACCAATGCGCAACATATTCGCCCGCATCAACCCAAATGCTGAAAAGCGCATCCTGCTGCTCGCCCATTGGGACAGCCGGCCATGGGCAGACAATGACCCGGATCCCAAGAAGCACTCCACACCAGTAGATGGTGCCAACGACGGAGCTAGCGGCGTCGGAGTTCTGCTTGAACTCGCACGCTCCATAGAGAAAGGCGCGTCAGCCCCAGGGGTAGACATTCTGCTCTGCGATGCCGAAGACTGGGGGGAGGAGCAAAACGACGACAGTTGGGCGATGGGTGCAAGATATTTTGCCAACAATCTGCCACAGAAGGGCTATATGCCCTCTGCCGCCATACTCCTTGATATGGTAGGAGCCCAGGATGCCACATTCATGAGAGAATATTTCTCACAGCTTGCCAATCCTTCTCTTGCTGATCAGATTTGGAGCATCGCAAAAAGGCTTGGGCATGAACAGATGTTTGTCAACAAAATGGGGTCTGCCGTCAACGATGACCATGTGGAGCTCATAAAAGCCGGTATACCAACTATCGACATCATCGACTACCGGGAAGGCTCCGGATTCTTCAGCGGATGGCATACTGCCTCCGACAATATGGATTGCATTTCTAAAGAAACGCTTCAAGCCGTAGGAGAGATACTGGAGACTTATGTTAAACAGTAAGTGATGAACACTAAACAATAAACATTAAGTATTGAACATTAAGTATTAAACAATAAGTATTGAACATTAAGTAAATAATAAGACTCTTAAATATATAGACCAATATGAATTTTGTAGAAGAACTCACCTGGCGTGGCATGATCCACACCATTATGCCGGGCACAGAAGAGCAACTCAATAAGGAAATGACCACCGCTTACCTCGGCATTGACCCGACTGCGGATTCTCTTCATATCGGACACCTTTGTGGCGTCATGATGCTTCGCCATCTCCAGCGCTGCGGACATAAGCCTATAGCTCTCGTGGGTGGTGCTACCGGCATGATCGGAGACCCATCAGGCAAGAGCGCAGAGCGTAACCTTCTTGATGAAGCAACCCTTCGCCACAATCAGGAGGCAATCAAGAAGCAACTGTCACGCTTCCTCGACTTTGAAAGTGATGCTCCCAACAAAGCTGAGCTCGTCAACAACTATGACTGGATGAAAGAGTTCTCTTTCCTTGACTTTGCGCGTGAAATTGGAAAGCACATCACCGTCAACTACATGATGGCCAAGGAATCTGTACAAAAGCGTCTCAACGGAGAAGCCCGCGATGGACTCAGCTTCACTGAATTTACTTATCAGCTCCTCCAGGGGTATGACTTCCTGCATCTTTACGAGACAAAAGGTTGCAAACTTCAGCTTGGCGGTTCCGACCAATGGGGCAACATCACTACAGGTGGCGAACTTATACGCCGTAAACTTGGTGGTGAAGTCTATGCTTTGACTTGTCCACTAATCACAAAGGCAGACGGCGGCAAGTTTGGCAAGACAGAAAGTGGCAACGTATGGCTCGACGCAAGATATACATCCCCTTATAAGTTCTATCAGTTCTGGCTAAATGTTGGAGATGCTGAAGCTGAAAAATATCTCAAGATCTTCACTTTCCTTTCAAAGGAAGAAATCGAAGCTCTTGCAGCAGAACATGCAAAAGATCCGGGACTGCGTCCACTGCAAAAGAAGCTTGCAGAAGAAGTGACCGTAATGGTACACGGAAGAGAAGCATACGACGCTGCCGTAGCTGCAAGCAAAATCCTCTTCAGCAACAGCGCAGTTGAAGAGCTGCACAAGCTTGATGAGCAGACACTTCTCGATCTTTTTGAAGGAGTGCCAAGATTTGAGGTAGCTCGTGCCGATATCGAAGCTGGCATCCCGGCTCTTGAATTCCTCGCAGAAAAGACAGCTGTGTTCCCATCTAAAGGAGAAGCCCGCAAGATGATCCAAGGCAATGGCGTCAGCATCAACAAGGAGAAGCTCACCGATCCGACTGCCTTGATTGGTAAAGAACATCTTCTCGGCGACAAATATATCCTTGCCCAGAAAGGCAAGAAAAACTACTTCCTCATCACAGTTAAGGACTAAAATAAATGCCTGAATTCGATATACACGGAAGCCAGACCACACCCATCGGGAGCGACCGCGATATAGAAAAAGCACTTCGTCCGTTGAGTTTCGACGACTTTGCCGGGCAGGATAAAATAGTGGCAAACCTGCGCGTCTTCGTGCAGGCTGCCCGTATGCGCGGAGAAGCCCTCGACCACACACTGCTTCATGGACCACCGGGACTCGGGAAGACTACCTTGAGCAACATCGTTGCCAACGAATTGAACGTCGGATTCAAAGTGACAAGCGGTCCGGTACTCGACAAACCGGGCGACCTTGCAGGCATACTGATGAGCCTTGAGCCGCACGATGTCTTATTCATCGACGAAATCCATCGTCTACATCCTATTGTAGAAGAATACCTCTACTCTGCGATGGAAGACTACCGCATCGACATCCTCCTGGACAAAGGTCCGGGAGCGAAGTCCGTGCAGCTCACTATCTCCCCATTCACACTCATTGGCGCCACGACACGAAGCGGACTCCTTACTGCACCGCTGCGAGCCCGCTTCGGCATCAACTGCCACCTTGAATATTATGACCATAAAGTTCTGCAGGGGATTGTGAAGCGTTCTGCAAGGCTTCTCAACAGC
Source organism: Muribaculaceae bacterium (assembly GCA_029060725.1). Taxonomy (GTDB): domain Bacteria; phylum Bacteroidota; class Bacteroidia; order Bacteroidales; family Muribaculaceae; genus Lepagella. The sequence goes on from JAIDTL010000072.1 coordinate 20,568, forward strand.
AACATAAACGACGATGCAGCTCAAGAGATAGCGCTTCGCAGCCGAGGCACTCCGCGTATAGCCAACGCTCTTCTACGCCGAGTACGCGACTTTGCAATGGTGATGGGCGACGGGACCATTGATCTGCCCACGTCAAAGATGGCCCTTGAAGCTCTCAATATTGACACTCATGGACTTGATGAAATCGACAACCGTATATTGACAACGATCATCGACAAATTCGGAGGAGGTCCTGTAGGGCTCACTACAATAGCAACAGCTCTTGGCGAAGACAGCGGCACCATAGAAGAAGTCTACGAGCCTTTCCTCATCAAAGAAGGATTCTTGAAGCGCACTCCAAGAGGACGCGAAGTGACAGAACTGGCGTTCCGCCATCTCGGACGTTACCCTCAAAGTAGGGAAGCTTCCCTCTTCGACTAATCCACAACGCATTTAAGTTAAAAATGGCAGGAATAAAATCATTGGTCAAAGACACTGCGGTCTATGGACTGAGCAGTATAATAGGTAGATTCCTCAACTGGGGACTCGTACCGTTGTATACATACGCTTTCCCTTTGGAAGAATATGGTATAGTCAGCTATCTCTACGCCATTGTTGCTGTAGTCATTGTAGTGCTCAATTATGGCATGGAGACCGGTTTTTTCCGATATGCCAGCAAGGAGAAAGACTATGAACGCGTCTATAGCACCTCAATGGTATCGCTTGCCACTACCTCCCTGCTCTTCATAGCCTTAATCAGCATTTTCCTGCATCCGATATCCGAAGCACTGACACTTCCCCATCATGCCGACTACGTGTGGATGATGGGGTTTACGGTGGCTATAGATGCCTTCACCAACCTTCCCTTTGCATATCTAAGATTCAAACGTAAGGCTTGGACATTTGCTGCAATAAAGCTAATCAATATCGGAGTAAATATTGGTCTTAACCTATTCTTCATATTGCTTTGTCCAAAAATCAATGAGACTGCCCCGCAACTTATCTCATGGTTCTATGCTCCATTGGGTGGCTCATCATTTGGTGTAGGATGGATTTTCCTGGCAAATGTCATCAGTACGCTTGTAGTGTTGGTATGCCTACTGCCTCAAATGAGAGTGAAGCATATAGTATGCGACATGGGTCTCCTAAAAAAGATGCTGGACTATTCATGGCCTCTGCTCGTGCTTGGAGTGGCAGGAAATCTAAGCCAGGGAATGGGACAAATCATCATTCCTTACCTTTTCCCCAACGACCCCGAGGAAGCGAGGGCAATGGTAGGTCTCTACGGCGCCAATATCAAAATTGCAGTAGTGATGATGATGTTCACGCAAGCATTCCGATATGCCTACGAACCCTTCATATTTTCCAAAGCAGCTCGCCAAGGAGAAGACAAAACTCAGGCATATTGCGATGCGATGAAATATTTCGTGATATTCGGACTGGCTATTTTCTTGGGGGTGATGTATTATCTCCCTATTTTGAAACATTTCATTTCCCCGGCCTACTGGGAAGGTCTTAGGGTCGTGCCCATCATGATGATAGCCGACATTTGCTTTGGAGTTTACTTCAATCTTTCGCTATGGTATAAGTTGACCGACCGAACAAAGTGGGGAATGTATCTTTCTATTCTCGGATTCGTGCTTATGCTCGCGGGCAACCTTATCCTTGTGCCGGCAATCGGAATACCCAATGGCTACATCGGATCAGCATGGGCAGCCTTGATCTCATACGCCGGGATAATGACCGTCAGCTATCTTCTCGGCAAAAAATATTATCCCATTCCATACGAAGTGAAGCGCATCGGGTGCTATTCTCTGTTGGCAGCCGGTTTATGGAGTCTTGGAAGCTTGTGTGATTTCCAATATGCAATGTGGGGCACTTATACAATAAGGACTTTGTTCTTGCTGCTTTACGTCTTGATTGTAGCATATTTCGAAAATGTGCCGGTGATTTCGTCGAAGCTACATAAATTATTGTATAGAATCGACAAAAGAACAAGCAAGCCATAATAATTTATTAAATTATTTTGCAATACACGAATAATTAATTAACTTTGCATAATAATTATACAACATTCGCAATGGCTTCAGACAAATATGACCAGTCGACCGTCAAAGGGCGCCTTTTGACATACCTGAAAGAAAAAAGGATACCTCAGACCGAATTTTGCAAACGGCTTGGGGTTGCTCCTACATATATAGGGGTTATCCGCAAGTCTATTCCGGCTGAGAAAATCAACCGTATTGCTACCCTTTACCCTGATCTCAACCGAGATTGGCTACTCTATGGCGAAGGAGAGATGTATGTCAAGGAAACCAACAATCCACAGAAACTGCTAAAGGAAGCAGGATTTCTTGTTCCGCTTTTGCCCGTCACTGCCTTTGCCGGAAATATCACGGCTTGGTCTCAATCTGTCAATGCCCGCGACTGCGAAAAGGTAATCAGTCCGGTGCAGGGAGTTGACTTTGCCATACGCATATCCGGCGATAGCATGGAGCCTGAGTTTCACGACGGGAATATCGTCTTAATAAAAAAAATCGACGACAAGGCATTTATCCCTTGGGGGCATCCCATGATTGTAGATTCGTCTAATGGAGTCTTCTTAAAAGATGTCTACCCCTCAGCTCGTGGCAAAAAATACATCGAAGCTCAAAGTCTTAACAAAAAGTATCCGCCGCTTGAGATTCCCCTCGACTGCGTCTACGGACTTTACAGAGTAGTGACAACTCTAAATATTTTTTCTTCTTACTGATAAGACAATTAAAACTACATAAAATGGCAGATTACAACCACATTGACATCGAGTCTCGTTGGCAACAATACTGGCGTGACAACGAAGTCTTCAAGACTGAAATCAATAAAGAGAAGCCGAAATACTACGTGCTTGACATGTTTCCATATCCATCAGGTGCCGGACTTCATGTAGGGCATCCACTTGGCTATATAGCAAGCGATATCTATTCCCGCTATAAAAGACAGCAGGGATTCAACGTGCTTCACCCGATGGGTTACGACGCATACGGACTTCCGGCTGAACAATATGCTATCCAGACCGGACAGCATCCCGAGAAGACAACCAACGACAACATCGCCCGATATCGTTCGCAGCTTGACAAGATAGGATTCTCATTTGACTGGAGCCGCGAAGTGCGTACATGCGACCCAAAATACTACAAATGGACTCAATGGGCATTCATGCAGATGTTCAATCATTATTATGACACCGATCTCGGAAAAGCACGTCCTATTTCCGAACTTGTAGCCCATCTCGAGAAATATGGCACTGAAGGACTGCACGCAGCTGAGACAAAAGAACTGAACCTTACTGCCGACCAGTGGAACTCCATGTCGGAGAAGGAAAAGCGTGAGACCTTGATGAATTGGCGCATAGCTTTCCAGGGAGAGACCATGGTGAACTGGTGTCCTGAACTCGGCACTGTGCTTGCCAATGATGAAGTGTCTGAAGGGCTCAGCGTACGCGGAGGCTTTCCAGTGGAACAGAAGCTCATGCGTCAATGGTGTCTGCGCGTGTCGGCATACGCTCCCAGACTTCTCGATGACCTCAATGAGCTCGCATGGAGCGACTCTCTGAAAGAGACTCAACGCAACTGGATCGGACGCAGCGAGGGAGCCGAGATGAGATTCCCGGTAAAAGACTCAGATATAGAACTCGAAATCTTCACTACTCGTGCAGATACAGTCTTCGGCGTCACCTTCATGGTGCTTGCTCCCGAATCAGAATACGTAAAACTCCTTACTACTCCTGAGCAGAAAGAGGCAGTCGATGCCTACCTCAACGAAGTGAAGCATAAGACTGAGAGAGAACGCCAGATTGACAAGAAAGTGACTGGCGTATTCACTGGTGCATACGCTATCAATCCCCTTAGCGGCAAAGAAATTCCAATATGGGTGAGCGACTATGTACTCGCAGGCTACGGCACCGGAGCCATCATGGCGGTGCCCGCACATGACTCGCGCGACTACGCTTTTGCAAAGAAATTCAATCTCCCTATCATTCCTCTCATCGAGGGTGCTGACGTCTCGGAAGAAAGTTTTGATGCAAAAGAAGGCATCGTATGCAACTCTTGCGGACCGGATCTGAATCTCAATGGACTTACAGTGAAGGAAGCCATCGCTAAGACCAAGCAGCATATCTCTGAAAAGGGAATCGGAAGAGTCAAGGTCAACTACCGCCTACGCGATGCTATCTTCTCTCGTCAACGTTACTGGGGAGAACCATTCCCCGTATACTACAAGGATGGCATAGCATATCTCATGGAAGAATCCGCTCTCCCACTCCTGCTTCCGGAAGTGAGCAGCTACAAGCCAACTGCAGATGGAGAGCCACCACTCGGACGCGCTGAAAACTGGAAGACTCCGGAAGGCTACCCTATAGAACTCTGCACAATGCCCGGATTTGCAGGCAGTTCAGCCTACTACCTCCGCTATATGGACCCGCACAACGAGGAAGCTCTCGTAAGCAAAGAAGCTGATGAATACTGGCGCGACGTCGATCTGTATGTCGGAGGTGCAGAGCATGCCACCGGACACTTGATCTACAGCCGATTCTGGAATAAATTCCTTTATGACCTCGGTCTTGTAGTCAGCCCGGAGCCATTCAAGAAGCTTGTCAACCAGGGTATGATACAGGGTCGCACCAATTTTGTCTATAGAATCAAAGGCACAAATACATTCGTCAGCAAGGGGCTCGCCGACCAATATGACACCACCCCCATACGCGTTGATGTAAATATAGTGAGCAACGACATTCTTGACCTTGATGCATTCCGGGCTTGGCGACCTGACTTCGCTGATGCGGAATTCATACTCGAGGATGGCAAATACGTATGTGGATATGCTGTGGAGAAGATGTCAAAGTCCATGTTCAACGTCGTCAATCCTGACGTAATCGTAGAGAAATATGGCGCAGATACCCTGAGACTCTATGAGATGTTCCTCGGTCCGGTGGAGCAATCAAAGCCTTGGGATACCAACGGCATCGACGGCGTAAACCGGTTCCTGCGCAAGCTTTGGAACATCTTCAGCAAGCGCACGGATTCCGAACAAAGCGCACAGGAGAAGAAGATCATGCATACCCTCATCAAGAAAGTGAGCCAAGACATCGAAAACTTCTCGTTTAATACATCTGTAGCAGCTTTCATGATCGCAGTAAATGAGCTTGGTAAGCTTCCTGCCGTAAGTGCCAAGTCCATGGATGAATTCGCACGTCTTATAGCGCCATTCGCGCCACACATCGCCGAAGAATTCTGGCATCAGTTGGGTCACGAAGGAAGCGTCTCCGACAGCGAATGGCCAAAATGGGATGAAGAAGCTCTGAAAGAGGACACTGTCAAGTATCCGGTCCAGTTCAACGGCAAGATGCGCTTCAACATCGAAGTCCCGGCAGGCAGCGACAAAGCAGCTGTTGAGGCAGCAGCCCTCGCAGACCCGGCAGCTGAGAAATGGCTCGAAGGGAAGACTCCCAAGAAAGTCATAGTAGTCCCCGGTCGCATCGTAAATATTGTCATCTGATATCCAATCATAACAAAAGAAGGGCGTAGCCGGCAAAGGCTATGCCCTTTGCTTTAACCATGTAATAAAGCGCAATTTTTCACGTTAATTAGATAATAACACACGCTTTATATACAAATATGACAAAAACACGAAAACTTGTGATGGCCACCAACAATGCAGGCAAACTGCGTGAAGCGAGGGCCATTGCGGGCGACCGACTTGAGATATTGAGCCTTAAAGACATAGGGTTTGACCAAGATATTGAAGAGACTGCTGACACCCTGGAAGGAAACGCACTGATAAAGGTGCGTGCCATAAAGGATGCGTGCGGTCTTGATTGCTTTGCCGATGACACAGGCTTGATGGTGGATGCTCTCGGGGGAGCACCGGGTGTGCATACCGCACGATATGCAGGCGACGAATGTAATCCTGACAAGAACATCGACTTAATGCTCAAGAACATGGAAGGTGTCGCCGACCGGAATGCACGATTTTGCACTTGCGTAGCTCTTTCGATCGATGGCGAAGAGCACTTGTTTGAAGGATCAGTAGAGGGTGAGATTGCCACAGAACGAAGCGGGTCGCACGGCTTCGGCTATGATCCTATTTTCATACCGAAAGAGACTGGTGTCTGCTTCGCTGAAATGACAGATGAAGCAAAGAATGCCATATCCCATCGCGGACGCGCCATCACCGCCATGATGAGATGGCTGGGAGCGATATGCATTTGCCTTTTCTCAATAATTGAGGCAAAGGCTGTAGTCTCGACCGACTGGAGACTATTCAATACTTTTGACGACAAGGTCGAGAAGATATTTGACACTCCTGACAAGACATACATACTTGCGCAGGCACAGCTATATGATGCCTCTCAAGTCGACAACAATGAAAAGCTAATGTTTCTTTTCGCCATAGATAAAGAGACTGATGAGCTGCGCCATTACAACGCTCAGAATTTTCTTAGCCGATCAGTAATCAAGGCAGCCAATTATAATGCCATTAGAAATTACTTGATGATAGTATATGACGACTTCACTATCGATTTGCTTCATGACGATGGCTCAGTCAATACAATCAATGCCCTAAAAAGTTATGCCACATCCCACTCAAAAGAAATAAACTACATTTCTTTTGATCCCGAGAACAATCTGGCATATTTAGCCACTGACCTCGGATTCATGATTATCGACGACAAGAAGAATGAAGTGGCATCGAGTGGCATCTATAATGAAAAAATCGACAAAGTCATCCGGCTTGCCGACAAATTGCTGATAGCACGAGACGGCACGCTTTATGAAGACAACTTCGGCTCCAAGCATCTGTCTATATCCGACTTTAAAGAATCAGATTTGGGAGGTCCCGGCAAAATTGGCGACTTGCTTTCTCTCACTTCTGATAGATGTGTCATTTCAAGAGACGACAATGGAACAGTTGCTCATAAAATAATCAGTTTTGAATCCGGGAAAGAGACGCCGGAAATATTTCCTATAGGCAGACTGGATCATGCCGACATAACTGAAAACAAAGATGGCATACTCTTTGGTCACTATGGGTCTGTCTATCAGCTCGACAGGAATGCCACTCGCCTCACTTCACTGGGACGCCGTGAAGAAGACAGGAACTTGACTTGCGGAAGTTGGGACTTTAAAAATTTCTATTACGCAAAGCCACGTGAAGGAGTGTATTCTGTGCGTCACGAGGGCGACAACAATTGGACGGTCACCCGACAGATTTCAAGACCTGACGCACCTGCCGTATTCCGATCAAACAATCTACTCTATACTCCACGCCACGGAATGCTTGTCAACACTCATGGCATCAATCAGGATTTCTCATCGCGCATGGCACGAAATCTAATACTCTTGTCTGCTTTTAAGGACCAAACATGGACAATGCACGGCCTGCCATATCTTGATCCTGAAACTCAATACAGGCTGTCTAATCCTTGCGGGTTGGCACAAGATCCCGACGATCCGGATGTGTTCTATTTCGGGTCTACTATGAATGGACTGCTACGATATAATATCAATGACATGTCGTCTTTACTTCATATCACAAGAAGCGATGACTATCCGGATTATCCCGGACATGTCTCCGTGCAGGATCCATATTCCTCATGGTCGAACTCCTATATGCTGACCAATCCGGTGTTTGACAGCAATGGCAACTTTTGGATAGCTCATCTACACACTGAAGTTGAGACCAACTATTATCCTGAGATTTGGGTATGGACTCCTCAAAAACGGAAAGCAAGCATCTCCCCTGAGACCTTTCAACCTTTTACAAGACTAAAAATAGAAGGAATGAGGGGAAATGTAGCTAATCTTATTTTGCCATTATCTTATAAAGGCAACCAAAATATGGTAGTTTACTTCTCCCTAAACTATAATAATAATCCATTCGTGATATACAATCATAATGGAACCCTTGATACGGACTCTGACGACCGACAAGTGCAAATGGACACCCAAAATTTGGAAGATTCTGATGGGAAACTTGAATGTCACTACATTTATTGCGCCATCGAGGATCCATCAACCGGACTCGTATGGGTTGGATCTGACAATGGTGTTTTCACCTTCAATCCCAAAGAGGCTTTTAATAATCCCAACAAGGTGTCAAGAATTAAGGTGAGCCGTAACGATGGGACATCTCTTGCAGATTACCTCCTTTCCGGCATCAGCGTCAACGACATATCGATAGATGGCATGGGAAGAAAATGGTTTTCACTTTCCGGCGGAGGTCTTGTATGCACTTCAGCCGACGGGAAAACCATCATCCAGGAAATAAACAATGACAATTCTTTGCTTCCTTCCGACATAGTGTATGCCACATGCTATAATCCCGACAATAACTCCATGATGATAGCCACTTCAGCCGGACTATGTGAATATTATATAAATGGTCAGGCTGCAGAATCGGGATCATCTTCAGTCAGAGCTTTTCCCAATCCTGTACGCCATGATTATTATGGTTGGGTGACGATCGACGGTCTGGAAGAAGACTGCATAGTCAAGATTGCAGACTCAGCAGGAAATATCGTCAGAGAGCTTGGTCCGGCTGGAGCAGGAAGAGTGCAATGGGACGTCTGCGGCATGGACCTTAACCGGGTTCCAAGCGGAGTATATTTCGTGCTTGCCTCATCCGGACCCGGAGGAGGATCATATAGTGAGGTCACTAAAATCCTCGTCATAAATCGATAACGATTAAACGCTTAAACATATAAACAATCAAACATTTCTCCTGATATGGGAAAAAACAAACTGCAGAAATTCTCTGACATGGAGACATTCGGATGCGTTCTTCAATATCCGCGCCACATCCTGATAGAAAAAGGATTCCCTTACAAAGGAAAATGGAACAGAGAATTTTTCTCCCGTTCCAATCCTATCACCCTTGAGCTTGGATGCGGTAAGGGGGAGTATACAGTCAGCTTAGCTGAAGCCAACCCTGACCGCAACTATATCGGCGTCGACATCAAAGGGGCCCGTATGTGGAAAGGGGCTAAAAGCATTGAGGAAAAAGGGATGGAGAATGCAGCTTTCCTTCGCACCGAAATCGAACAGATAACGCAGTTTTTCGACCCGGAAGAAGTGGATGAAATCTGGATCACTTTTCCTGACCCACAGATGCAGAAAGCGAGGAAAAGACTTACGTCATCAAGATTTCTGACCAATTATCGCACATTCCTGCGTCCCGGTGGCATCGTGAATCTGAAGACTGACTCCCCTTTCCTGTATGAATATACAAAGCGACTTGTAGAACTAAACGGATTTGAAGTTCTCGCAAATACCGACGACCTATATGGCAGTGGCATTGCTGACCCGGTGACCTCAATCAAGACATTCTATGAGCAGCAATGGCTCTCAAGAGGCAAGACTATAAAGCTTATCTCTTTCCGCATTGGAGAAGGAGAGATAAAGGAGCCTGATTGCAGCGATCTCGTGAAAGACGACTATCATAGCGAATTCGGCAGACACTCCAATAATAATTGAGAATTGAGAATTTAGAATAATTCATGATAAATCATGAATTAACATGGTTTATCATGGTTTATCATGATAAGGCTTATCTGATAGTTTATAATTTATAATTCATAATTAGATAGAATGGCAATATACCCAAAACTTATACTTGATGCACTGACAAATGTCAAGTATCCCGGCAACGGAAAGAATATCGTAGAGCTCGGGATGGTGGAAGATGACATCCGTATCGACGGCACTAAAGTGTCGTTCTCCATCATCTTCGATCGCCCGACAGACCCTTTTATAAAATCAGTGGTTCGAGCAGCGGAAGCCACACTTCCGGTATTTGCCGATCCTGACATTGACGTGAAAGGGCGCATCTCAGTGAAATACCGCCATGCAGAAGCGCCTAAGCCGGAAACTCCCCTCCCCGGAGTCAAGAATATCATTGGCATCAGTTCAGGCAAAGGTGGAGTAGGGAAATCTACCGTCTCTGCCAATCTTGCAATAGCACTTGCCTCAAAGGGCTACAAAGTAGGGCTTCTTGACGCCGACATATTCGGCCCATCGATGCCTAAGATGTTTGGAGTAGAGGATGAAAAGCTATATATGGTGACTCAGGAAGGCAAGGACTGGATAGATCCCATACAAAAATTCGGTGTAAAGATGCTCAGTATCGGCTTTGTTGTGGATAAAGACAGTCCGGTGCTCTGGCGTGGAGGCATGGCTTCAAATGCACTTAAGCAACTCATCACCGAAGCATGGTGGGGCGACTTAGACTATTTCCTTATCGATATGCCCCCGGGAACGAGTGATATCCACCTGACCCTCGTCCAGACACTTCCAATCACAGGAGTAATTGTGGTAAGCACGCCTCAAGAAGTGGCACTTGCCGATGCCCGCAAGGGAATCGGAATGTTCCGCAGCGAAAAAATCAATGTGCCTATCTTGGGTCTTGTTGAAAATATGGCATGGTTCACTCCAGCCCCTCATCCGGAAGAAAAATATTATATATTCGGTAATGGCGGAGCAGCCAGGCTCGCTGAGAAAATGAATGTGCCTCTGTTGGCACAAATTCCTCTTGTGGCTGATATCTGCGAAATGGCAGACAGCGGACATCCCACTGCCACCGAATGCACAGGAGGCGTCATTTCCGAGAATCCGGAGGCAAAAGCATTCTCAGACTTAGCCGACAGAGTGGTAGAAGAATGCGACCGTCGCAACCGCGACCTTCCCCCGACTCAAGCCGTGCAAACCCACTAATCCGAACTTACCCGGATAAATCATGATAAATCAAGTTCAATCATGATAAATCAAGTTTAATCATGTTAAATCATGTTAAATCATGATACATCAAATTTAATCTTCAATAATTAAAACGACAATGTCAACAGCACAAGCAGAAAATACTCGCAAGGTGACTACAAGCCGTCTTACGGAAATGAAGCATCGCGGTGAGAAAATCTCAATGCTCACTGCCTACGATTACACTTCGGCAAAATTGGTTGATGAAGCAGGAATGGATGTCATCCTCGTAGGAGACTCGGCATCGAATGTGATGGCAGGAAATATGACTACCCTTCCAATTACTCTCGACCAGATGATCTACCATGCAAAGTCAGTGATGAAAGCGGTAAGACGTGCTCTTGTGGTAGTCGATCTTCCATTCGGTACATATCAAGGAAATTCGAAGGAGGCTTTGGCTTCCGCGATACGAGTTATGAAGGAAAGCCATGCAGAGGCATTGAAGCTGGAAGGTGGAGCTGAAATAGCAGAGTCTATCCAGCGCATATTGTGTGCCGGCATCCCTGTGATGGGACATCTTGGACTGACCCCTCAGAGCATCAACAAGTTTGGCACATACAGCGTCAGGGCAAAGGAAGAAGCAGAGGCAAAGAAACTCCTTGAAGATGCTAAACTCCTCGAAGAGATCGGATGCTTCGCCGTCGTGCTTGAAAAGATCCCGGCTAAGCTTGCAGAGCGGGTAGCAAAGGAGCTCACCATTCCCGTGATAGGCATAGGAGCAGGAGGTGGAGTCGACGGTCAGGTATTAGTGATGCACGATATGCTCGGCATGACCATGGGGTTCTCCCCTCGTTTCCTGCGTCGCTACGCCAATGTAGGAGAGATCATGACAGATGCGTTCCGCCATTACATCGATGATGTGAAGACAGGCGATTTTCCCAACGAAAAGGAGCAGTATTGATGCAAGACAACATCATAATCAGAAAAGCCCGCGAAGAAGATACAGAATATGTAGCCAAGACAGTCTTGACCGCTCTTGATATGGACACATCCGATCTGGAGTGGGTCAAGGCTTCTTGCGCCGATCCCAAGTCAATGTATTCATGGAATAAGTCGCTCATTGCCGAAGATGGCGGCAAGCCGATAGGGTGCATTATTTCTTACAAGGGCGACGACTATCAGGATCTCCGTGAATACACATGGAGCCGACTGTGGTCAGGGACTGATCCCGAAACGATAAAGAATACAGCAATTGAAGCATATCCCGGAGAGTATTATCTTGATTCCCTTGCCATCGAACCTGAATATCGTGGTCATGGACTGGGCAAAGAGCTTATGAAAGCTGCGATGAAGGAAGGGGAATCGCTTGGATACGACAAATACGCCCTATTGGTGGCATTAGAAAAGCCTCATCTTAAAGACTATTACGCATCATTAGGATTTACAGATGCCGATGATGTCAACTTCTTCGGTCACCGCTACAAAAGAATGGTCAGAACGAGTAGCCCAAACCAAGCATAAGATTATTCTGCTTCTGAAAATTTAGAAGCTGATAGCCGATGTTAAGGAAGAAGCGTTCAGTGAAACGCACCTTCAAGTTGGCAAGCTGGTAGGAGGCACGCGTCTCCTCCGGACCAATGAAGTTATAGCCGATTCCGACATTGACAGAAAAAACCGGCATCACCAATTCAGCACGACCTGAAACACCTACACAGATCTGACTAAGTATAGGGGGTCGGTAGAATCGTATATCATCTGATGTGTCGCCGTAGGCATGATGTCTTTTCAGGTTAGTACTTTCGTCCCATTGGAAATCAAGAGATCCCCCGGCACGGAATATCTTCTTAATTTGCCACATAGGAGATATATCAAGTCCCACTACCGGATAATGACCTTTTAGAAGCACAGGGGTCTCACCGCCTCTATATACTCGTTTTCGCCAAGCTCCGTATGCAGTAATATCAAACTGCATTTTTCGGCGCGTTTTGATTGTATCTGTATCATAACCTGCAGAATTGCTTGCTTTTGGAGTCTGCTTGCCAAACATCCTTGTGACTCCGACACGCAAGCCAGCCAGATTTACACCGGGATTTGGAAAGGATGTGTTTCCATTGGAATAATGAGTGAGATCGACTCCCGCCATCAATGAATATGAATCGTCAAGGCGGCAGCTGACTCCTGCTCCGACATTGATGTAGGCATTCACCTTTGAGCCAACAATCAGGTTGGAGCGGGCTATCGTGCCGTCGCAAGGTCGCCATCCGAAAGATGCTCCGAAATTCCATTCATAGTATAAAGAAAATCTTTCCGACATCTTCCAGATCGGAGCTCCTTGAAACGCATAGAGAGATATCGGAGTGCCTATACCTTTTTGATTACCCAAGAAATTCACTGCTGTCCCAAGTCCTTGCCACGCATCAGGGAAGATTCTCCCTTGGCGCGAATTGCGAGGGAATGAAAAAGCGTATTGCAGATGCAATGAAGTGGCAAGCTTCGTTTTCCTTGCATTTTCCACATCAAGGATATTGCGCAAGATATCGTCACGATATGAAGAGAAGGGATAGGAAGGACGCACATCAAGCCCCACAGAGTGTCGCCACCCTATTGAGTCGGATGCTGATGCCGAAAGGCACACAGCAATCATAATTAATATTAAGACTCGCTTGATATGCATTTAAAATTGACAAAAGGACGCACGAACCGTGCGTCCCTATACTATTAACGATTAAACATTTAAACAATTAAACATCAGAACGTATCGAAACGATATACGATCGTGCGATGGTAAGGAGCATCCGGAGAAACTATAGGAGAAGGGAATGCTGCATGGCTGGGAGCATCGGGGAATCCCTGCGCTTCCATAGCCACTCCCTCATAATCCTCATAGCTTCTGCCAGCCACATTAGCAGGACTTCCGGCAAGATAATTGCCTGTGTATATCTGCACACCGGGCTGATCGGTAAGTACAGTCATACGGCGACGTGATTTCGGCGAGCGGAGCACACAAGCCTCACGGAGCTCACCGTTCGGGCCATCGATACAGAAGCAATGGTCGTAGCCTTTGCCATATTTCAATGGAGTAAAGTCCTTATTTATATCCTGTCCAAGAGTCTTGAAATCTGTGAAATCCATCGGAGTTGCTGCTACAGGAGCCATTTCGCCGCTTGGAATCAGGGTCTCATCTCCGGGGAGGAAATAAGCAGCGTTGAGCTTAAGCTCATGCCCGAGAACTGAATTAGGTTCTGCCCCATCGGCACCTTCGAGGTTGAAATATGCATGGTTGGTGAGATTCACCACAGTCTTGGCGTCAGCCTTGGCTGAGAGATCGATGGTAAGCTCGTTGTCATCATTCCAAGTGTATTTCACTTCTGCAGTCAGATTGCCGGGATATCCCATCTCTCCATCTTTCGAGTGATAACGGAAGAGAACGCCATCAGTCACTTCTTCAGACTCCCAGATCTGATTCTGGAAACCCTGAGGACCACCATGAAGATGGTTTGGTCCATTGTTGATGGGAAGATCGTATGTGATTCCGTCGATTTGGAGCTTACCTTTGCAGATACGGTTAGCAAATCGCCCCGGAGTCTTGCCTGCACATGGGCCATCTGCAAGATAGTCAGCCGGATTTGCGTAGCGGATAGTTACATTCTCGATATTCCCATTGGCATCCGGAACAGATACTTCTGTGATTCCTGCACCAAGAGATGAGAGTTCTACAGACGCTCCCTTGGCATTAGTGAGTCGGTATAGAGTCACCTCCCCTATTGGAGAGGCGACTTTGCGTATTGTAGTTTCCATGTTGGATCAATCAAGTTTACGAGCACCGTCAGAGATAACCACGTCGTAGATCATAGGAGCGTGACCATATTTGTCTTCGAAACGCTCTGTGATTTCTTCTACAAACTTATCGTGGAGGTCATTCTTAACGAGGTTGATGGTGCAACCACCGAAACCGCCACCCATGATGCGGCTACCTGTCACACCAAGTTTCTTGGCTTCGTCGTTGAGGAAGTCGAGTTCAACGCAGCTTACCTCATAATCCTTTGAAAGACCCTCGTGAGTCTCATACATCTTCTTTCCTACAGTCTCATAGTCGCCTGCAACAAGAGCGTCGCAGACAGCAAGTACGCGAGCCTCTTCGCCGATCACGAACTTAGCGCGCTTGTAGTCTTCTTCAGAAATCTTATCTTTGATGGCATCAAGTTCTTCCATTGTAGCGCCGCGGAGCGACGGACGTCCAAGAGCAGCAGCCACACGCTCGCAGCTTTCGCGACGTTTGTTGTAGGGAGAATCCTTGAGCTCATGCTTCACGCGAGAATCAACGAGCACGAGGCGATAGTCTTCCGGATTGAAGGGGAAATATTCATATTCTGAACTGCGGCAGTCAAGACGCATAAGATTGCCTTTCTTGCCCATCACAGATGCGAACTGGTCCATGATACCGCACTTCACGCCGCAATAGTTGTGCTCTGTGCTCTGACCTATGCGGGCAAGCTCAAATTTGTCGATCTTATTGTCGTTGAAAAGATCATTGAGAGCGAATGCGAAGCAGCTTTCGAGAGCAGCAGATGAAGAAAGACCTGCGCCAAGAGGAACATTGCCTGCGAATACAGCATCGAAACCTTCTACTTTGCCACCACGCTTGATGATCTCGCGGCAGACGCCAAAGACGTAGCGTGCCCAGCTCTGAGATGGAGCATCTTCTTCATTGAGTCCGAATTCAGCGTAGTCGTCGATGTCGATGGAATATACACGCACCTTATCAGTGCCGTTTGGCTTGATTTCAGCCATGATCACCTTGTCGATAGCTCCGGGGAATACATAGCCCTCGTTGTAGTCAGTGTGTTCGCCGATGAGATTGATTCGGCCTGCAGAGGCATACATAGTGCCGTGGTCGCCGAAACGCTGGAGGAAAAGCTCGTTGATTTTTTCTTTCATGATTATATATTTTAAAGTTTTGAAGTTGTGTAGTTGTGTAGTTTTGAAGTTTTGAAGTTGTGGAGTTTTGGAGTTGTGTAGTTGTGGGGTTAATTATGCATTATGCATTATTCTACCGGGATTGTGATTTTTGCCGGCTTTAGGCCTTTTGATTTGGCTTCGAGAGTCAGGGAGCCGGGCTTATCGCCGCTTTTTACGATTACGGTGGCTGCCCCGCTGAAGAGATCCATGACCGGCTTGTTGAAGTCGCGTAGAGAAGTTGGATCGCCATTGGCTGTAGCGCGGAAAGATCCATCTCCTGTCACTTTAAATGAAACCTCAGGCTCTGCGTCGGGCACCACATTTCCATCCTTATCTACGACTTGAACTGTAATGTAGGCAAGGTCATCTCCATTCCCTTGAAGGGTCTTTCGGTTAGACGTGAGCTTGATGCTGTATGGTTTGCCGGCAGTGCGGACTACAGCCTCACCTGCTACGGAGCCATCAGCATTGTATGCTACAGCTTTCACTTCGCCGGGCTCGTAGACAGTCTCATTCCACATCAGACGATAGCGGTTCATATTGGAAGAGTCATTCTTCTCGCGCATTCCCTGGCTCTTGCCGTTGATGAAGAGTTCAGCTTTAGGAGCATCAGTATAGACAAATACGGGGGTCACTTCCCCTTCGCGTCCTTTCCAGTTCCAGTGAGGAAGGATATGAAGTGTGTGGTCTTTTTCGTTCCATTTAGAGCGATATAGATAGAATCGGTCTTTCGGCAGGGAAGCGAGGTCGAAGATGCCGAAATAAGAGCTGTGGCTGGGCCATGCGTCAGTGTCGTAGGGAGATGGTTCGCCAAGGTAGTCGAAACCGGTCCATACGAACTGACCCAGATCCCAAGGATAGTCGTCAGCAGCCGCGAAGTCATCATCCGGGATATTGCTCCATGAGCAATATTCCACGTCGTAGCCGGAGCTTTGGTTGCCGGGACGCGTCACGCTGTGTGCTTTTTCAACCGGGAAATAGTATTTTCCACGGCTGGAGACAGTGGATGAGGTTTCAGATCCAAGAAGGATGTTTTGCGGGAGTTTGCCGATTGCATCGGGATACATGTGCACTCGGTAGTTGAATCCCGGCACGTCAAGAGCGGCGGCAAAGCCATTGGTTGTGACTGCCTTCACCTGGTCCATTCCGCAAGTCACAGGACGTGTCGGATCTTCGCGGTGCACTATGTCCTGAAGGAAAGTAAGTTCCTTCAGTCCATCAGGTCCCCATTGAGAGGGCACTTCGTTGCCGATCGACCACATTACGACTGAGGGATTGTTGCGGTATTGGCGCACCATATTTTCCACATCACGCTCAGCCCATTCGTCGAAGATAGAGCCATATCCGTTCTTGGATTTCGGACGGAAGCCCCAGTCGTCGAAAGGCTCGATCATCATCATGAGTCCAAGTTCGTCGCAGAGTTCCACGAGTTCAGGGGCTGGCATATTGTGAGAAGTGCGTACAGCATTCGCACCCATATCCTTGAGAAGCTCAAGCTGATGGCGGAGAGCAGATTTATTTACGGCTGCACCAAGCGGACCAAGGTCATGATGGTTGCATACTCCTTTAAACTGGATTTTCTCGCCGTTAAGGAAGAAGCCCTCCCCTGCCCTGACTTCAACGCTACGGATACCGAAACGAGTGGAATATTCGTCGACAGTCTTGCCGTCAACGATTACTTTTGTAGTGGCATGATAAAGAGCGGGATTCTCAGGATTCCAAAGGTCTGGATTATTTACTTTGAAATTCTGGTTAAGATTTACACCCGGGTAAATTTTGTATTGATGAGTGTCTGAGGCTACCACCTTGCCGTCAGGAGCCGTTATTTCAGTGGAGAGAGTGACAAGGTCACCTTTATTTGCTCCTTCAAGGGAAGTGACAAGGTGTACTGTGGCGTATTCTTTGCTGACGTATGGAGTGGTAAGTTGAGTGCCCCAAACCGGGACATGCACCTTGTCGGTAGCAAGCAACTTTACATTGCGGTATAATCCGGCGCCGGGATACCAGCGTGAAGACATCGGCTTATTTTCGAGAGAAACTTCCAGTTTATTCTCACCGGGTTTCACCATTGGGGTGACATCTACATAGAATGAGTTGTAGCCGTATGGCCAGACGATAGCGAGTTTGCCATTTACATATACGTGGGCATTGCTCATAGCGCCATCGAAAACGAGGGCGTAGCTACGGTCAGGGGTCTCGGGGATATTGAAAGTAGTGGTATAAAAACCTTTGCCGATGTATGGGAGGCCACCTGTGCGTCCTGTCTTCCAAGTGGCAACTTTTTCACCGTTTTGTTCTACGGCAACTTTCTGGATGTCGGTTTCACGGTCGAAGGGGCCATAAATAGCCCAATCGTGAGGGATAGTGACAGGATTCCATTTCAGGGAGTCCTGAGAGAAATTCCAGTTTTTAAGAAGAGTCTCGGTTCTTTCCGATGCATTAGATGCCAAGGAGAAAAGAGCGAGAGCTGCGCAGAGTATTTTCTTCATCAGCTTGGTATGTCAATTTTAGGGTTATCAGGTACACGCAGAGAACGCAAGGGAGCAGGGAACGCTGAAGGACATTCGCCACGCCTGCCTATCTGCAAAAGAATACACAAAGATAATCAAAATATCAAGACCAACCAAACAAATTAAGAAATTATTATAAATTTTTCAATTTAATACCCTCATAGCAGTTTTGACTTTGATTTTTACGGATTAGCTTCGGGCTGGTGCTCGCTGATTGCAGCTCGGAGAGCTGTAATTATGCAAAAACCCCGGACTTCAGTCCGGGGCATTCCTTATAAAAGCCCTGTAGCCTCGGAGAGGCGCATTATGGTATTCTCATAGTTAGAACTTAATTCCCTATTTATCCCCGATATATTTCTTTCCACCCTGAATATAAATCTGTCCAGGTGCTGGAGTGCTGATGCGTCGGCCATAGAGATCATAGATAGGCGCGTTCTCTTCATTCAGACTTGTAAAGGTCTTGACATCTGCAAGGGAAAGGTAATCATCAAGATGGTTTATGTCAAAGAGCACGGTGTCACCCATCCTGCATTCTGCCATACATGATCTTTCGTCGCCGCCTGTTGTCTTTAATGTCGGAGAAGCATAGACACTATCGATAGCGCCTATTCCCTCAATCCAATAATTAATTTTCGCAGAACCGAGACTCTTAATCGCAATAACACATCTTGACACTCCTTCAATATCAACATTATCTTTCCAGATAATATCATACCACTCTAACACCTTATCGCCAACTTCCATATTGAAGTCTACCATGGGCATATAGTCACATTCCCCATCCTCATAAGTCCATAATACACCATTCTCCTCATATTCAAATTTAGGTTCCAGAAATGTAACAGGTCCATAATATTCATCTACACCGCTATATAAAAGTGAATAGAATTGGCGTCCATCTTCTTCTGCCATATCCACAGCTTCCCAACTCCAAGAAAGGAGAGGTTTATTCGGACCCTCATCAACGTTATATGAACAACAAGTCCATTTCTTCCCTATCTCTAAGATAGGAAGATATGTCTTATCCTGTGCCTTGAGGTCTCCGGCAAAAATGCAAGCGAAAAGACTTGCAGTTATAGTAAGTAATATATTTCTCATTTCACTAAAGTTATTTTCCGATATATTTCTTTCCTCCCTGAATATAAAGCTGTCCGGCAGTCGGGGTGCTGATGCGTCGGCCATAGAGATCATAGATGGGAGCAGCATCAGAGGGCTCATCAGTGAGGCTGCCGACTCCTAAAAAGTCACCGAATGGAATGTCAACATAGTCAGCTTCGTTTTTATAGAGTACCTTTCCGTCAGTACTTAATACACGGTTAAAGATGTAATTCATGCAGGGACAAGTTGGCAGATATAGGAAGTTTATAGTTGTAAGACACCCATAACTGGCTATTCCGACTCCTTCGACTATTGGTTCCCCGTGCCCATAATCCCATTCAAAATCCGGTGCGATACGCATAATCTTGCTCTCCTCTCCGTCAATCTCGACAGATTCAATAGATTTGACTTTATAGTTCATTTCCTCTGTATAATATTCCAACTTATCATCCACTTGCAGCCCACGATAAGATTCTGCTTCCATACATGTAAAGTCATAGAGGAGTTTTTCCTTCAGATCAACGGGATGCGCTTCATTGCCTTCCGGAACATAAAGAGTCCCAGAAAAACGATTATCATCATACTCAACATTGCTGAGAAGAGTATAGACTTTACCATCCTCCTCGCGCAGATATCCTTCGTGCCGGAAATAGTTTTCATCTACATTTAAAATATATGGCTCCCCCTCTGCATCATAATTATAACTTGCCTTACAGTAAGATACCAGCCGGTGATAAGTCTTACCATTGATTTCTTCCGACCCATCGAATTTTTCATAGTATGCATTCAAATCTCCCCAATTAATAGAGATATGTTCCCAAATTCGGTCATAGCGAATCATCGACTTATATTCCTCCGCTTTCACAGAAATAGAAGTCGAGATTATGAAGCACAAAAACAAGAATAGTCTGGATTTTAATGATATAGTAAAAAATCTGTTCATATAAATTCGTTTTGGTTAATAAAAAAATGAAATGCGAACTCTCCGATGGCAGTCAGAATGCATCTGTCAACACAGACACATCCCGACCTTGCAAATTTATAAAATATTATTCAATTCCACAAACATTTGATCAAAAAAATACACATGGATAGCCACGGCTCTTTCATTTAAGATGGACTTGGTGTGTATACACACAGATATAGAGTTAGGAAGAAATTCATTCTGAAGGGTATTATAGAATTTAGGCTCAGAACTTTTCTTTCTCCTACGACACTTCGAACTGGCAGAAGCGACGCAGAAAAGTTATTTTAATTCAATTCTGCGCTTATCTGCCTGTTCGCTCCAGACGATGTAAGAAAAAAAGATCTGCGCCTAAGCATCTACATCATTATGTTCAATCACGCCCACCTGACATTTGTAGTATTTTTCAGCGACCTATATATTTCTTTCCTCCCTGAATGTAAAGCTGTCCGGCAGCCGGGGTGCTGATGCGACGTCCAAGAATATCATAGAGAGCAGTGTCAATATCATTATCATCTTTCAATGACCTTACCTCTGATGATAAATATTTATCTATTTGATCATAATCAAATAGACATTTATCACCCATCCTGCATTCAATGATCCTTGAACTAACACTTGTTTGCAAAATTGAGGGGGTGAAGTATGTATCACCCACGGCACCGATGCCCTCTATCCAATAATCGACAATTTTAGAACTGGAGTTCTGAATTGCCATCACGCATCGTTCAACCCCTTCTATCACGACACGTTCTTTCCAAGCAACCTCCATGCCATATAAGAATGCATCTCCCACTTCAAGATTAAAATTTATCATAGGTATGTAATCCTGGTCTTCACTTGAGAAAAACCACACTACACCATCTTCCTCGTATGCCTTATGAATATAATACATTGCCACATTCGGATCTTCAGGAAGATCCATATATATAGGATGAAAGACGAAAACCTCATGACCGTCCTCCTCAATAGTTTCAATTATCTTGCCTCCGTGAGAATCATCGGGTACAGGAGGATCCCAATAATAATGATAGACTCTGATAGTCCATTCCTTCCCAAGCTCAAGCACTGGAAGATATGTCCTATCCTGAGCCTTGAGGTCTCCGACAAAAATGCAAGCAAAAAGACTTGCCGTTAGAGTAAGTAATATATTTTTCATGTCACTTAAGTTACTTTCCGATATATTTTTTTCCACCCTGAATATAAATCTGTCCGGAAGCCGGAGTGCTGATAAGTCGGCCATAGAGATCATAGATGGGAGCCGCATCAGAGGGCTCATCAGTGAGGCTGCCGACTCCTAAAAAGTCACCGAGTGGGATATCTACATAGTGATAAACGTCATTTGTATAGAGTACCTTTCCATCGGTACTTAATACACGATTAAAGATGTGATCCATGCAGGGACAAGATGGAAGATATAGGAAGTTTATAGTTGTCAGACACCCATAACTGGCTATTCCGACACCTTCTACTATTGGATGGACATTCTCCTTATCCCATTCATCATCATGGTATATATACATAAGTTTGTGCTCCTCTCCGTCAATATCAACCGATTCTAAAGATTTGACTTTATAGTTCATTTCCTCTGCAGTATGCCCATACACTTGCAATCCAAGATAAGATTCTCCTTCCTTACATGTAAAGTCATATAGGAGCTTTTCCTGCAGATCAGCGGGATGCACTTCTTTGCCATCGGAAGTATAAATTCTTCCATACAAACGGCCATTTTCATCATATCCCACATTATAAATAAGTGTATAGACTTTACCCTCTTCCTCACGCATATATCCTTCGTGCCTGTAATATTCATTGTCTATATCAAAAAGATAGGGCTGAAGATTATACTCATACTCAAAGCTTGCCTTACGGAATGACACCAGACGATGATAAGTCTTGCCATTGATTTCCTCAGCTCCGTCGAATTTTACGTGATATACTTCCCCATCCCTCCAATTAATAGAGATATGTTCCCAAATCCGGTCATAGCGAATCAGTGACTTATATTCTTCAGCATACACTGAGACAGTTCCGGCAAGAAGAAGTCCGCCAATCAGGGCAAGTGCTCGATATTTCAATAGTTTTGTAAAGAGTCTTTTCATAAGCATTCTATTTATTTTTATTTGCAAGATTAGCATTTAAATTTATTAATTTTTATGATAGTGGGCGCACCTGTTAAGCCATACACACCCTTACCTTGCAAATTTATAAAAATTTATTTAATTCCACAAACATTTGATCAAAAAAAATGTATGGATAGCCACGGATCTTTCATTTAAGATGGATTTGGTGTGTATATACACAGATATAGAGTTAGGAAGAAATTCATTCTGAAGGGTATTATAGAATTTAGGCTCAGAACTTTTCTTTTCTCCTACGACACTTCGAACTGGCAGAAGCGACGCAGAAATAATATTTTTTGACGAATCTGGCGACAAGAATCGCGATATAATAGATCTGCGCCAAGTCTGCCAGTTCGTTTCCTGAGATAGCGCAAGAAAAAAGTTCTGCGCCTAAGCATCTATAATTCATCGTTTATCGTTAAGCTCTGCGCCTTTGCGTGAGATATCTTGTATGCTTGACGCGCGTTGGCGCATGCGGAGCATGCTTTATTACGTTGTCTGGCTCGTTGGGGATTGACGCGCGTTGGCGCATGCGGAGCATGCTTTATTACGTTGTCTGGCTCGTTGGGGATTGACGCGCGTGGGCGCATGCGGAGCATGCTTTATTACATTGTCTGACTCAGGGAGGATATTATAGAATTTAGGCTCAGAACTTTTATTTTCTCCTACGACACTTCGAACTGGCAGATGGGGCGCAGAAAGAATATTTTTGATGTAATTCACCGACAAGAATCTCGATATAAGAGATCTGCGCCTAAACATCTATATCACCAAGGAAAAAAGAAAAAAGTAGGAGAAGCATTTAGCATCTCCTACTTTTTGAAAATATGAGAATTGGGATTATTCTTTGCACTTGGCGGCGATGAACTGACGGTTCATTCTGCCAATGTTGTAAAGCTTGATGTTCTTGGGGCATTCAGCAGAGCAAGCACCTGTGTTGGTGCAGTTGCCGAAGCCGAGTTCATCCATCTTTGCTACCATTGCGCGTACTCGACGGTCTTTCTCCACCTCACCCTGCGGGAGCAGAGAGAGCTGGCTGATCTTGGCGCTGACGAAGAGCATTGCAGAACCATTCTTGCAGGCTGCCACACATGCGCCACAGCCGATGCAGCTTGCAGAGTCCATTGCCTCGTCGGCATTCACCTTGGAGATAGGGAGGTCGTTGGCATCCTGAGCACCACCGCAGTTGAAGCTTACATAGCCACCAGCCTGCTGGATCTTGTCGAATGCATTACGGTCTACCATAAGGTCTTTGATCACAGGGAATGCAGCCGAACGCCACGGCTCGACAGTGATGGTCTCGCCATTCTGGAAACGACGCATATAGAGCTGGCAAGTAGTAGCTCCGGTAGCTGGACCATGGGGATGTCCGTTGATATAAAGCGAGCACATACCGCAGATACCCTCGCGGCAGTCGTGGTCGAACACGATAGGCTCCTGTCCTTCTTCCACAAGAGTCTCGTTAAGGATGTCGAGAGTCTCAAGGAAGGAAGTGTCGGGAGTAGTCTCGACATTTTCGTAAGTCACGAATCCACCTTTGGCCTTTGCATTAGCCTGACGCCAAACGCGGAGGTTGACTTTCATAATATTTTCTTCCATTGTCTGATTTCAGTTTTGAGTGGATTTATGACTTATAGTTACGGGTCTGAACCTTGATTGCCTCATAGTGGAGCGGCTCGATGATCTGCTCGGGAGCTTTGTCTGCACCCTGATATTCCCAGCATGATACGTAGAAGTAGTGCTCGTCGTCACGCTTAGCCTCTCCTTCCTCTGTCTGGTATTCCTCGCGGAAGTGACCGCCGCAAGACTCGTTGCGGGAAAGAGCATCGTAAGCCATGAGCTTACCCATAGTGATGAAGTCGTTCAAGCGGAATGCCTTGTCAAGCTCGATATTCATGCCTTCGATCTCTCCCGGGATGAAGAGGTCGGTGTCGAACACCTTGCGGAGTTCGTCGAGCTTTTGGATAGCAGTCTTAAGTCCTTCTGCCGTACGGCCCATACCTACGTATTCCCACATGATGTGTCCAAGCTCCTTATGGATAGAGTCAACAGAACGCTTACCCTTGATGTTCATGAGCTTCTCCTGAGCCTCGCGACACTTCTTTTCGCACTCTTCGAATTCAGGAAGATCTGTAGAGAAGTGTGGCACTGTGATCTGGTCGCTCAGATAGTTCTGGATAGTGTAAGGAAGCACGAAGTATCCGTCTGCAAGACCCTGCATAAGAGCAGAAGCACCAAGACGATTGGCACCGTGGTCGGAGAAGTTACATTCGCCGATTGCGAAAAGACCCTTTACAGAAGTCTGGAGCTCATAGTCTACCCAGATGCCACCCATTGTATAGTGGATAGCCGGGAAGATCATCATCGGGTTGTAGTATTTCTGACCGTCGATTTCCTTAGCAAGCTCGCCTGGGTTAACGTCGGTGATTTCCTCATACATATCGAAGAGGTTGCCATAGCGCTGACGCACTACGTCGATACCAAGACGGTTGATAGCCTCAGAGAAGTCGAGGAACACTGCAAGACCGGTGTTATTTACGCCGTAGCCCTTGTCGCAACGCTCTTTAGCAGCACGAGATGCAACGTCGCGCGGAACGAGGTTACCGAATGCCGGATAGCGGCGCTCGAGATAGTAGTCGCGGTTTTCTTCAGGAATATCACTTCCCTTGATTTCGCCACGCTGGAGTTTCTTTGCATCTTCGATGTCTTTCGGCACCCAGATACGACCGTCGTTACGGAGAGACTCAGACATAAGCGTAAGCTTAGACTGCTTGTCGCCGTGCACGGGGATACAAGTCGGGTGGATCTGAACGTAAGCCGGATTTGCAAAGTATGCGCCCTTACGGTAGCAAGCCATAGCTGCAGAAACGTTGCAACCCATAGCGTTGGTAGAAAGGAAGTAAGTATTTCCATAGCCACCGGTAGCGATTACCACTGCATGAGCAGCGAAACGTTCGAATTCGCCTGTCACGAGGTTCTTTGCGACGATACCGCGAGCACGCTCTACGCCGTCCTTATCCTTGATGAGGACTACATCGTGCATTTCATAGCGGTTGTAGCTCTTCACCTTGCCAAGGTGGATCTGACGGTTGAGTGAGCTATAAGCACCGAGAAGGAGCTGCTGACCTGTCTGACCCTTGGCATAGAAAGTACGGGACACCTGAGCTCCACCGAATGAACGGTTGGCAAGAAGACCACCATATTCGCGAGCGAAAGGAACGCCCTGAGCCACGCACTGGTCGATGATATTGTTTGACACCTCAGCAAGACGATATACGTTTGCTTCGCGGGCACGATAGTCGCCACCCTTCACTGTGTCGTAGAAAAGACGATATACGGAGTCGCCGTCGTTCTGATAGTTCTTAGCGGCATTGATACCACCCTGTGCAGCGATAGAGTGAGCACGGCGAGGTGAATCTTGGATGCAGAAGTTCAAGACGTTGAAGCCGAGTTCTGCGAGAGTAGAGGCTGCGGAAGCACCGGCAAGACCTGTACCAACTACGATGACGTCGAGCTTACGCTTGTTGGCAGGGTTTACGAGCTTCTGATGAGCCTTATAGTTGGTCCATTTCTCAGCGATAGGACCTTCCGGGATCTTGGAATCCGCGGGATTCATGATTTTTACATTTTCTGTTGCCATATCGTGAGAGAATTATTGTGGTTGAACCATCATTTGATCGTCTGCAGCGTTTTGATCATCGCCTTCCTCAAGATAATCGAAGAGAGCCACAGCAGTCTGAAGAGTCTTCAGCTGCGGTTCGAACTTAGGATTGTTAGCGTTGTAGATACGAGCCTGCTCTGAATCGAAGTTAGTAGCCATCTGGCGGATCTGACCTGCTATCTGCTCGTAAGGAGCCACTTCTACAGCCTGAGCAGCATCCGGACCAAAGTCTTGGAGGAACATCGGAGCGAGCATAGCCTTGTACTGTTCGCGGAGCTCAGGATTTGTCTTGTAGTAGTTTTCGTGAGCACGCACTGTGAAGACGATAGCCTGAGCTACGAAAAGTGCTATCACGATTGACACCCAGCAATTGCCGATCTTCTTGAGACGCGGGATCCACGCAGTGTTGTCCCAACCCACTGACTGGAACATTGACCAGAAACCGTGCTGGAGGTGGAACCATAGAGCGATGAAGCCAATCATGTAGACAATGATTGTCCAGAATTTAGAGAAAGCCTCCTGAATGAAAAGTGTGCCGGCAGCCGCTGGAAGAGTGCTATGGTCGCCACAAATTTCCACCCACTGCATCTTTGCCCAGAATTGGATAAGGTGGATCACGAGGAACGCGAGAACCACGATACCAAGCACGAGCATGTTCTGTGAAGACCATTCCACAGAAGCAGGGCGTTTCTCGATCGCATAGCGCACTTCACCGCGCGCTTTGCGGTTTTGCAAGGTGAGCCACACGGCATAGCAGATGTGCAGGATGAAGAGCACTGCCAGGCCTACGGATGCGATGAGTGCATACCAATTGGCGCCGAGGAATTCGCATATCGAATTGTAAGCTTCGGGCCAACAGATACAAACAGCATTCATCACGCAGTGGAACGTTAAAAAGAGGACGAGACATGCACCCGTAAGGGCCATGATGAACTTACGTCCTACAGATGAGCAAGTTAACCACATAACGTTAGTTTAAATTTAATTTATAGTTTAGAAATTTTAATAATTTTTCCGATATAGTGACATGCCAACGGCATATCTTTTGCAAAATTAGGACAAATTAAGGATATTTCAAAGTTTTTTGGAGAAAATTTTAGTCCTATTTTTCCAAAGAGGTCCGCATAACACATGTAGAAGGAAATCGCTTAGGCCGCTCGCTTGACCAATCCACACGACGCTTATCCACTGCTATATTCACCGCCGGATCAGGGTCCATCACAATTTTCAGCGTCTTCTTGGGCATTGACATGAATCCGTAGGTGGCATCATACATCCCTTCTGAGCGAGCCGTGATGGTCAGAGGGAACAATGAGGGGGTAAACGAGAGACACCCCTTCCTGTCTGCTTCAAAATTGACAATGGTGTCCGGATATTCCACAGCCAACTTGGCAAACGCGATGGGAGAGCGATTGCCGCCATTGATTACCTTTACTTTTATATTGTCTTTAGCAGCAGAGGATAATGCTGTCAATAATATTATAAGCAATAATGATTGTCTCATATTCAGTTAGTTATTTAAAGAAACATCCGGCACTATATCAAATAGCGGCTTCACGCAAGTGCCTGAAGCCGCTTAAAACATTATAACAGGATTATTTTAATCCTTATATTTTTTGATGATTAGAGCAGCGTTGTGTCCGCCAAATCCAAAAGTATTGGAAAGAGCAGCGTTGATCTCGCGCTCCTGAGCCTTATTGAAGGTCCAGTTCATATTATAGTCAATTTCGGGGTCTTCGTCTCCTTCCTCATGGTTGATGGTAGGAGGAACAATGTTGTCAGTGACAGCCTTAACAGTAAATACTGCCTCAAGAGCACCTGCGGCTCCAAGGAGATGGCCGGTCATAGACTTCGTTGAGCTCAAATTGAGCTTATATGCATGGTCGCCAAAGACTTTCTTGACAGCCTTAGCTTCGCTTACATCTCCTACGGGAGTAGATGTGCCGTGGAGGTTGATGTAGTCGATGTCTTCAGGCTTCATGCCGGCGTCGCGAAGAGCATTTTCCATTACAAGGGTTGCGCCAAGTCCTTCAGGATGCGTAGCAGTGATATGATAAGCATCAGCACTCATACCGCCACCCGCAACTTCTGCATAGATCTTTGCGCCACGTGCCTTGGCATGCTCAAGCTCCTCAAGAACGAGGGCTGCGGCACCTTCTCCGATCACGAATCCGTCGCGTGAGCCACTCATCGGGCGGGAAGCCTTGGAGGGCTCGTCATTGCGTGTAGACAATGCCTTCATTGAATTGAAGCCGCCTACTCCTGCAGGATAGACTGCAGCCTCTGCGCCACCTGCCACAATTGCATCAGCCATACCGAGGCGAATGTAGTTGAAAGCATCTATGAGCGCATTGTTTGAAGAAGCGCAAGCCGATACCGTAGCGAAATTAGGGCCACGGAAGCCGTGGTCGATAGATATCTGACCGGCTGCGATGTCAGCAATCATCTTAGGAATAAAGAAAGGATTGTATTTCGGACCATTATCCTTATTCATGGCGTAGTAGCCGGCTTCCTCCTCAAATGTATGAAGGCCACCGATACCGGCAGCAAAAATCACTCCGATACGGTTTTTGTCAAGGTTTTCATCTTCGAGACCTGCATCCTTAATCGCTTCATCAGCAGCGGTAAGAGCATACATAGCATACCTGTCAAGCTGACGTGCTTTCTTACGGTCGAAATGATCTGCGGGTTCGAAATCCTTCACTTCGCAAGCAAACTGAGTCTTGAAGAGGGATGCGTCAAAATGTGTGATAGGGCCAGCTCCGCTGACACCTTTCTTGGCGTTTTCCCAAGCGGTCGCAACGTCGTTGCCGATGGGAGTGAGGGCACCGAGGCCCGTAATTACAACTCTTTTTAATTCCATATACTTCACAAAATACAGCCTCAAGATCCGGTTTCCTCCTCATGCGAGGGGGAAACCATATTATCTTGAGAGAAATGTGGGTTGTCGTGATTAAACGTGTGCTTCGATGTAATCGATAGCGTCACCTACAGTAGAGATCTTCTCAGCGTCCTCGTCTGGGATTGTGATTCCGAACACTTTCTCAAACTCCATGATGAGTTCTACAGTGTCGAGTGAATCAGCACCGAGGTCTGTGCTGAAGCCTGCTTCGCGTGTTACTTCGTTTTCGTCTACTGTGAGTTTCTCGACGATGATAGCCTTTACTCTGTTTTCGATATCAGACATAATCTTGATAGTTTTGAGTTAGAAAAATTATATAGTTGTCGTTTTCAGAGTGCAAAACTAATTAAAAAAATTCATATAGCGAAATTTTTTGCACAAATTTTTGATGTTTGTGCATAGTTTTTGGCGATTTTTACCTAAAAATTCTTATTTTTCACCCTAACTTACATCAAATATTATATTTTTCTTATTCATATTCCAAGAAAAGAGCCCTTAGGGTCCTTAAGTACTTTAAGGGCTCTAAGGGCTTTATGGGCTTTAAAATCATTCTTACTCTACTGTCCAGGTGTCGGTGGTCTTGAGGACCATGTCGCGGAGTGAAGAGAAATTTTTCTTACCCTTCACTTCCTCAACTTGCGCCGCCACCTCTGCTTCGTAGGTAGGAGCTGAGTAATCTCGGATCACTCCGAGTGCCAGAGGAAGGTCGCGGCCATCCATCATGGCAAGCTGCTGCTGGAGGAAGTTGCTTTCGCAGTGTGCATCATGCACGAGGACTTCGTCGATAGTATAACCGTCTTCCCCTATTGTCACTGCTTTCACATTGAATCCATCCTGCACAAGACCTTTCTCATGATTCTTGCCGAAGAGCATTTTCTCACCATGGCGGAGATAGATGGTATGGTCGTCGCGCACATCCTTGTCAACGATGTTGGCGTGGATTCCATTGTTGAATATCACACAGTTCTGAAGTATCTCTACTACAGATGCGCCTTTATGGCGAGCGGCTGCTTCCATAACGTCCACACTTATATCAAGGCCGACGTCGAATGAACGCGCAAAGAAATTGCCACGGGCACCGAAACAAAGCTCTGCCGGAATGAACGGATCTTCAGTGGTGCCGTATGGGCTTGACTTGGAGATGGTCCCTCGGTCGGAAGTAGGGCTATACTGACCTTTGGTCAGACCATATATCTTATTATTAAGGAGCAGCATGTTGATATCCACGTTGCGACGAACGGCATGGATGAAGTGGTTGCCACCAATAGCCAAGCCATCACCATCACCGGAAATCTGCCATACGGTCAACTCCGGTCGGGAAGTCTTCACTCCGGTTGCTATAGCTGCCGCACGGCCATGGATAGTATGCATACCATACGTATTCATATAATATGGCAGACGAGAGGAGCAGCCAATACCGCTGACTACAACAGTATCTTTCGGAGCTATTCCAACACGAGCCATAGCCTTGTGAAGGGTATTGAGAATAGCATGGTCTCCACATCCGGGACACCAGCGTACACTTGCTCCATTCTTAAAGTCACCGGGAGCGAATATGCAATTGTTATTTTCCATTGTCACCGGATTATTTTTCGTTAATATGCTTGATTGTACCCTCTACGATCTCAGACACCATAAATGGCTGACCTTCGATCTTATTGATTCTCTTTATCTCAATACCGGGAAGTTTCTGCTGCAGATAGTCGGCAAACATACCTGTATTGAGTTCCGCCACGATGACATTCTTATATTTCTTTATTTCATCGAGCGCATTTGCAGGAAGCGGATTAATGTATCTGAACTGAGCGAGTGCCACCGGATGGCCATCCTTATTAAGCTGCTCGCAAGCTGTCAGCATGTGTCCGTAAGTGCCGCCCCAACCAATAAGAAGGGTATCGGCTGCTTTGTCTCCCTGGATCTCAAGCAATGGGATATCGTTGGCAATATTTGCCACTTTCTGACGGCGTGTCAACACCATCTTTTCATGGTTGGCCCCATCTGTTGAGATGACACTTGTCTTGGCGTCTTTCTCCAATCCACCTACACGGTGCATCGCACCCTCAGTGCCGGGCATAGCCCAATATCTGGCAAGTGTCTCATTATCTCTCATATAAGGAGTCCAGCCGGCTTCTACCATTTCTTTGCTGACATGAGGCACTTTAATGGCTGGATAATCTTCTTCTTCGGGAACTCTCCATGCACTCGATCCGTTGGCTATGAAGGCATCGGTAAGAAGGATAACCGGTGTCATGTGTTCAAGAGCAATGCGGGCTGCTTCAAACGCCATTGTGAAGCAATCCGTAGGACTGGCAGCTGCCACTACACAAAGAGGCGACTCGCCATTGCGTCCATAAAGAGCCTGCATAAGGTCGGTCTGCTCCGTCTTTGTGGGAAGACCGGTTGATGGTCCGCCACGCTGAACGTCGATGACCACAAGGGGAAGTTCTGCCATGACAGCAAGACCGATACCTTCGCTCTTAAGAGCCAAACCGGGACCGGAAGTGGAAGTGACGGCAAGATTTCCTGCGTATGAAGCTCCAATAGCTGAGCAAACGCCGGCAATTTCGTCTTCCATCTGACAAGCCTTGACTCCGAGGTCCTTGCGCTTTGCAAGCTCATGAAGAATATCAGTAGCGGGAGTGATAGGATAGCTGCCGAGGAATAGAGGAAGACCACTCTTTTCTGATGCCATTATCAAGCCCCAGGCAGTAGCTGTATTTCCATTTACATCGGTATATACACCCGGCCTTACAGCTTCGGTCTCGATGCGATAAGTAGGCATAGAAGCGTGGGTGTTGTGTCCGTAGTCCCATCCTGCCTGCACCACCTTTGCATTTGCCTCATACACAGCCGGTTTCTTAGCAAACTTAGCTTTGAGTTTATGAAGCACCCCTTCTACAGGGCGATCGAAAAGCCAACAAACGATGCCGAGTGCAAGCATATTCTTACACTTCATCATTGCCTTCTGATCCATGCCTGAGTCAGCAAGAGCCTCCTTCAGTATTGTTGTCATAGGCACGAGCATAATGTGGTCCGGGTCAATGCCGAGTTCAGTCACCGGATCATCTGTGGCATATTCTGCTTTTTTGAGATCAGCAGGACGGAAAGTGTCACTGTCGCAGATAATGATACCACCTTTCTTAAGATATCGAAGATTGGTCTTCAATGCAGCCGGATTCATAGCGACAAGCACGTCTGCTTCATCGCCGGGCGTATGGACACCCTTACCGATATGCACCTGGAAACCACTCACACCGCTCAGCGAACCTTGCGGAGCGCGTATTTCTGCCGGATAGTCAGGGAAGGTGGAAATTGTATTTCCTTCTCCTGCGCTCACATTGGAGAAAATATTGCCGGCAAGCTGCATTCCATCGCCGGAGTCTCCTGAAAATCTTACCACCACGCTATCTTTCGTGATGACATCTGTGTTTGGCAACATATATATTCTGTTTTATAAATATTCAATCTTCGATACCCGAGAATCTATCGAATTGTGACTGCAAAGTTAATTGATATTTTCAAGATTACCAAAATAAGAATGAATAAAAACGGACATTTTTCAAGAAAATGTCCGTTCATCCCCCTATATCAGGGTATATATACTATAAATATGCAATTTATAATCAGAAATATTTAATTTCTGAACCTTCGAGTGAGGAAAGGACGGCGTTGGCAAGGGAGCTGGCGCCGATACGGAAGAGATCGTGGCAGAGCCATTCGTCGCCGAGCACTTCCTTGACTATGGCATAGTATTTCAGCGCTTCTTCAGTGGTACGAATTCCTCCTGAGCACTTGAAGCCAACCTTGCGGCCCGTAGCCTGATAATATTCCTTTATGCATTGGCACATTACCCACGCTGCTTCGAGGCTTGCCCCGGGATAAATCTTGCCGGTAGAAGTCTTGAGGAAGTCAGCTTCGCTATAAAGGGAGAGTAAGGACGCTCTTCGGATATCCTCTGCTGTCTTCAGGAGTCCACTCTCAAGGATCACTTTGAGCTTTGCGCCTCGGGCAGCATGCTTCATCTCAATGATCTCATCGCAAAGGCCTTCATAGTCGCCGTCTTTGTACATGCCGACAGGGAACACGATGTCGACTTCATCTGCTCCTCCGAGAACTGCCATTGCCACATCAGCCACCTTCACTTCAATGAATGTCTGGGCACTTGGGAAACAACCGGCAACGACTGCCACGTCTACTCCGGGCACATCAAGTGTATTGCGCACCACTTCAGCAAAGTTGGAGTATACGCATATTGCTGCCACATTCTTGTATTGAGGATAGTCGCTATCGAAATTATTAACTTTTTCGGTAAACGCTACGACGCTTTTCACACTGTCTTCAGTAGCAAGTGTGGTGAGGTCGATTGAATTCAGAAGGAATTCATAGACTTCCTTTGAAGCGTATTTGTCTGCCTCTTCCACTATCTTATTAACTTCAGCCTTAACGACTTCATCATCGCCTGTCACTTTTGACGCCGCGATCACTTCTTGATATTTGTCCATGGTCAAAATAATTCATAATGCACAATGCATAATTCATAATTAATAGGGTCTATAATGAGGATATCAGTCATTAGAGAGCCATATTTGATGCAAAAATAGGGAAAAATATGGAGTGATGCAAATTTTTTGTCCGAAACATTAAACCAAATATACGTCAAGTGGGTTTTAATAGGTGAAAACTGATTTAGAAACCCTTTAAATTTATCTGACTATGAAAAAATACAGATGTGAAGTATGC
>JAIDTL010000073.1 GCA_029060725.1 Muribaculaceae bacterium
TCAAACGAGCTTTTTGCCCCTTATTTGTACTTTTTCTCTGTAACTTACAAATTTTCAGGGCTTAGAATTTTTGTATTCCAACTCTTCGCCACAACTTTTATGCTTGCCATAAGGCAAATCTCAGAAAATTTCGTTATCTTTGCAACTACAAAAAAACTAAACCCGATAGCTTGACGAGTCAGGGGCTACCGGGAATCAACGTCACAAAATTAGTAATTTTTTTTTCGACAGCAAAATATTAGGCTAAAAAAATTGTGAGAAAAGATGAAATTTTCTGAATTTCAACATATACTATCGGAGGAAAGACTACAACGCTACCTGTTGGCTTGTGGTAATGACACTCGGAAAACCATGACCCTCTATAGGTTGAACCTGAATCTGTCACAAGAGGTCTTTACCCTTCTGAGCTGTTTTGAGGTATCGGTCAGGAACGCCATCGACCGTATTCTCCGAGTATCTCTTGGCTCGGATTGGCTACGGGATTCCGTCCTGCCTGGCGGAGTATTTGACGTGCCGGGATGTCGTGACAGTGCAAAGATAATCAGAAAGGCATATAACAGGCTACAGCGCGACAACTCATATAGCCACCCCAAGTTGCTCGCGGAAATGGAGTTCGGTGTATGGAAATATATGTTCGCTAATCCTCAATACAGAGCTGTCGGCAGAACATTGCTTGCAATTTTTCCCAATAAGCCTCGTTCATCAGCGGAAGTTCAGTACAATAATACCTATATCTTCAACGAACTTGATGGAATCAACATTCTCCGGAACCGCATAGCTCATCATGAACCTATTTGTTTTGCGCGTCGCCAGCCTGAAATTGGTACATCTTACATATTGAACGCCTACCAGACTCTCCACAAACTATTTATGTGGATGGGCATTGACAGTAAGTCCTTATTATACGGTCTCGATCACGTTCAGCAGGTATGTTCAAAAATCAATGGTCTTAAATGACAAAAGGATAGCACTTACCTTTAAAATTTAGTGAAAGAACGAATTGTCTTCAAGATAGCATCCAGTACAATATACAGGATATCCATATTCCTCTTTATTATATGGATTCTTGACGAAGGTGTTCAGAGATTCCAAAGAATGGCGAACTACTGCGTTTTGTCCAGGTGATGAATTAGTAAATACAGTGATTGATGTATCTTTCAACTTGCTTTCGTTGCTATTCGACGTAGACCAAGATGTAAGTAAACTCTTAATATCAGCAAAAGGTAAATCGCTGCCAATAACGAAATATGCGGAGGCACCATATGTAATGCTCCTTACATACACCAATCCTTTCTCCGATATATCTTTATTTATAAAAATACCAGATTCGGGGATATCCGTCGTGACGCTGAATCCCTTGAATACAATTTCCCCAATAGTCCAATTCTTTATATTGTCAGTATTATTGTCTTGCTTGACGACTTCACAGATTGTTTTTGCAAAAGCCTTATTGTCTGTCAAAATATCGTCCAATGAATCCAAGTTTGTGATATTGGACACTCTAAACAAGTCCAATTTAGGAGTTCCACTTGTCTTATATTCTTCCGAATGAATGACATCCTTGATATATTTGTTGTAACCTGCACCTGAAGGATTCTCAATGGTTGAGATAAACGGATCACTGAAGTCAGTATAGGCCACTATTGGATTTTTTAAGCCGTTAACTTCCCTATCAAAGTGATTTCCAAAGGAAGTCTCAGGGAAAACCGCTCCAAGGTAGATACTGGGTGGATTACCATTGCAGTCCCAATTCTGTATTCCAAGATAGCGTGATCCTATATAAATTTGATTTTTGGATAATTGATTGCATACAATTGTGTCCCACGCAACTAAGGTATTTTTATTGTGTTCAGGGATTGGATCAGTCTTGACATTAATCATCATGGGTTCGTCATTACTGCAACTGGTGACTGTCAAACATGAAATAAAGGAAATTGCAGCAATTAAAATTTTGTCACTTACATTCATATCCATATTTCTTTATTATTGATTTGAAATCTATATATGGGGCATTGGAGATACTATTCCCCATCGTTAATCAAACGTATGGATTATTCAATCCGTTTAGACATAAGTATATTTTAACAGATGTTATTTGGTGGCAACGACTAAATGCCGTATTATAAGAAACTAATATTTTATTCCTTTTGGATTTTCGATTACCTCTGCAAGATATGTTTTTGTCCGACATTCGCAATGCAATTGTCGGACATTAAACACCCTTGCAAAGGGAAACCCCTCGACCCGAGTTCAGAGGTGAACAAGAGCCTAAATTGATTCTACAGCCTATTCAGCACCCAAAATCTCCCTATTTTGCTGAGTTAAATAATATAAATATAGATAAAACAAAGTTAATTCATAAGTAAGGTTAAAGCAGAAATACCTAATTTAGCCTATATACTTCTAACTACCTGAAAACACAAAAACTTACACAAGGGCACACTTTTTTTGCCCTATCCTATAAAAATCTGTACCTTTCCTGTATTCTTTTCTATAAATCTATGCTGATAATCAGCATAGTAAGGACTTTCATATGGATTCCACATGAAGGTATTATCAGTTGTTGAGATGGCCCATTCTTCGGATATATATCCAGAAACACAACAGTTTCGCTAATCTTCGATACAAGATAGACAAGTCGGTAGACATCCTTTTTGGATAATCTTTGCTTTTTATCAGGAAGACGCAATTTGATTACAATGTCGTCATCCGTCAATAAAATCATATCTCGGTTATTCCTTATCTCTTCTATCGTTCTTCCCCTGAATTCCCGTGATATTTCATTAGTGACATTCTTATACACACCTCTCTTCACTTTTAAGAGAGCCTCAATCCTGTTCCGAAAGAATGATATCGAAAAAAACATATCATATGGCAGATTGAGTTATAATTTTGTCTTTAATAGTCAATATGGAGCCGGGCTAACATGGTGGTTCATTGCATTATTGCTGAATGCTCTTCAATCCCTATCACTGCTGGTATATCCTGTCCTTATTAAACTTAAACTTCCAAAGAGAGATAATAAGAAATGCTAATGAATAGGGCTTTCAGATAGCAAAGATATTATTCGGTTACTTCTGCAAGATGTGTTTTTGTCTGACATTCGCAATTCGATCATCGTACATTAACCACCCTTCCATTGCAAGGGGAAAACCCTTGACCCAATTTCAAACATTACTTCATTCAATTGGTCATATCTTATTAATCTTTTCAATCAAAGAATACGGACGTATCCCAGTTCCCCAAAACAATTCAATAGGATTATAACCCAAAAAAGTTACGTATTTCTTGATTAAATCTAATTTCTCCTGAGCATAATTTAAATCAATTTCCCCAATGGAATTAAAGCATATCGCCTCATGGTGAGCAATCCGATTTCTGAACGTCTTAATTTCTTGAAGCTCGTTGTAAATTGGTCGTTGAGCAAGTCCGGGCGTTCTGTTAGGAAAAATCTGCAGAAGATTCATACCGCCACTTCTGAAAGGAATGCGATTGAATAAATATGTCCAAAAACCAAAAGTTACAGATGACACCAATCTGTCGTTAGAATATTTACCTTGACGTTCTAGCATTGTGACCGTTCTCTCAATTTCCATTCTTTGTGGAGCACGATCAAGCATTCCTCCTTCGGCACACTGATTTCTAATCCAGTCCCTATCATTAAAATAATTCTGATAGTGGCGGTTTATGGCATTACGTAATACAACCTCAAAAACATTCAAAATACCATAAAACTTCTGACAAAGTTTTACGTTATGCCTATATAGGGACAACGCTTTTGAGCGATTGCCTCCACACGCAACCAAATATCGGTTAAGACGGGCTGCTGAAAATGCTATTTCATAATCGGAATATTTCACTAAACAATTTTTAATTCTTATATTAGTTGCAAAAATACAAAAAAATTCCTAACTTTGCAAAGGAATCCCCCGAGTGTCCCTGTTGAAAGACAAACCTCGGGGTTTAGTTTTAATGGCCTGCTGTTAAAGTCAGCCATTTTTAATTGAAAACAAAAATGGTTCTATAGCCTATTCAGCACACAAATTCACACTATTATACTGAATTAAATATTATAAATATAATAAAGTTAATGTAAGTATAGGGTTAAAGCAGAATTGCTAATTTAGCCTATACACTGCCAACTACCTGAAAGCACATAATTTACGTAAGGGAACACCTTTTTGCCTTATCTTCTCAAAATCTGTAACTTTCCTGTATCCTTTTCTATAAATCTATGCTGATTATCAGCATAGTAAGGGCTTTCTTATGAAATATAGATCCAAGCTGTTTAGAAAATGACTATGTAACCTATTATTTTACACGGAAATACTGATTAACACTTTTTGCATTCCTGACATCTGGAGTAAGGATAAATCCTGAGATCCTGAATGTCGACTTAATGTCTGATGTCGGAAACTCGACGATAAATTCTCCCTTATCGTCTGTTTGGGACCGAGGAAGCCAAAGCAATGTGTTTCGGAAGTCTTCCATTCCGGGAATAAGTTCTTCATCAGATGGCAGTTGGAATCTATGTCTTGCGTAATAACCTTCTGTTTTCCAAAGACCGTTCATTCGCAGTAGCTCCTCTTCGGAATAACGTGGACCTTTATACTCCATATACTGTATGTCTACTACGTAATCTTTCGCCGTTGGACCAGAATATTTTATTAGCTCGTATGTTACTCCTCTTTTTGGTTTCTCTATCTTGTGGGGTGTTCCGGATCCACCTGGATGGTGTGTATACCCTTCTATATAATCATTTAGGTAAGTACTTCCATAGCCTCCATGGCAACCGCATATCCATGCCGTTTCCAGATTCAATGCCAGACTGTCAAGATAACCCATTATCTTATTCCTTTTAGGAAAACGACTACCCTTTCCTTTTACTATAATTTCATCCAATTGAACTATATGTCGATCCGAATAATCCATAGTATCGGTAGACTCATTTCCTCCTGTTCTGCGTAAAACGGGATATTTTCTTTCTCCCGCTTTATTTCGCATCTCGGATATGTCACTAAAAGGCCTGTCAAATTCCAAACATGGCTTCATATCTTCATTTACCAAAGGCTTCAAAAGTAAAGTCCGCCCAAGCGACGTTGCCATCTCTGGAGAAATCTCGAAATATCCGTGTGTACGTGTATTGGTGACATTTAAAGCCCCCTTCTCCGCAATGTCATCAAATACGTTTATATACTGTCCGTCAATAGGTATTGTATTCTTTTTTCTTCCTGATCTTAGATGTCCAGATACCGCGGCATCCGATAGGAAAGGCTCGAATCCGGAAGCGGAAGCTCTGAACGTATCGTGCAGGATTCCGTATGCTTGCGACTCGATGTCAACATCTGCAGGCGGATAGGAATAAAGCGCGTCCGCAACGCTCATCGCAACGACTGCCCTAACCGGATTGCCGTCTGCATCCGTGACTTTTACAGTTGCCTTGACCTTACTCCGAGTATGGTATTCCGCGCTGTCGAGTGTTACCATAACGTTAATCCCTTCATTCCGGGCTGTGTCTGGAATATCAATGTACTGCATTCTTTCTTTTGCTTCACTGATGAATGCCGGTGCCTCAGGGAGTTCCCTTACAATAAGAATTCGTTTTGGATACATCATTGTATCTTCTCGTCCAAGGGAGCTTCGTGTATGCACAAACATCCGATATTCGCCAGATTTCCAGTCATCACCGACATAGACATGTCCATCACACATTCCGCCCGACATCCTGTACTTTTCCCTCCAGACAACGCTGTCGTTAGCATCGACAATCTCTACGTAAGCAGTATGCGATCGGTCGGAAACAAGCATGGTACTGTCATCAAAAGCGATGCACTTGAACCAAAGGTCTTCGCTGGTCTCGTAGATACCCTTACTTGTGAAAATATGTATATGATCCCTCCCCCATATAGGAAAGAAGAAAACTATCATCAACAAGTATGCAACTATACGTTTTTTATATCTTGCCATCTAATATTGGTACTTTTCTATTAACTTGCCTCCTATCACAAATGAGACAGAATACAATTTGCAAATATAAGAAAAAAAGATTAAAAACTTGATGGAAAGCATATAAAATCGTCTCGGAGATCGCAAAATATATACATAGGTTAAGAAATTTTAGAATATTTTGATGTTTAAATAAAAAGTATTATATTTATAAATTTAATATTTTTCACACCTTCCTTACCGATAAAAAGGATGAACCAATAATAATCAAGCGTCTAAATGAAAGCAAGAATAAAAATTCTGTGCCAATCAGACAGTTCTGAGCAAAGCGAAGAGTCAATCAAACAATAATCTGCAGGCTTCCACAAGTAAGCCCGAATTATAAAAATTCTGTGTTAATCTGACAGTTCTGAGCTAAGCGAAGAGGACGAAGTCCGATGATGCTTGTTCTCGCGCCTAACATAATCAAAATCCTTTGATATATTCCACCATCGATATTAGGAATTTGGGAAATTAGGCCCAGATCTCTCTTGCAGCGGCTAAGAACTGGCAGATGGAACGCAGTCTATTTTGAGAGAGTCAACAATAATCAGGCTATCACAGTCTTTCAAACAATAATTCTAAGACTCCTAAAATAATCCTGAATTAAAAAAATTCTGTGCTAATCTGACAGTTCTGAGCTAAGCGAAGAGGACGAAGTCCGATGACGCTTGTTCATGCGCCTAACAGCAACGATTCCAATAACAATAAAATCACTACCATCATGCCGCAGGAAGATGATGCTTAAGTATTACCACGAAGTCTATTGGTCTTCGATTGAATAATTCTTACGATTACTAATTTGTAGTCAGGCTTTTCTTTGTTCCATGTACCTACAACAAAATCTTTTGCTGAAAAATTGATCAAAAGTCCAATTTTCTTATCTGTCAACCATAGGTATGTTGCAAGTTGAGAAAAGTTTTCAGATATAAAATATGGTAATGACTTCAATTCAACAATTACCTCATCATCCACAATCAAGTCAATCTTATAAGGATCTTTAACAGGCACACCTTTATAAATAGCAGGAACAAGAACCTGACGACCGACTTTGTGACCTCTCAATTCAAGCTCATATGCAAGGGCTGATTCATAATAATTCTCCAAAAGACCTTTTCCGCAATACTTCCTCACTTCAAAAGCGGCCCCGATGATGTCATGGGTAATTTGATTGATTTCTTGAGGGATATAATGGTACATAATAATTGTTTTGGGTAATGTAACTGTCTATATACAAAACGTCGACAATTTAATAAAATTATAATCACATTTAATGATGATATGTTTTTTCTGTAAAATTTGCTGAAAGATCATCCTAAAGAACAGCTGGATCTAAAGCAAGCCATCATATCTACATACTACTAAAGATTTTTAGGAAATTAGCCACAGAGTCAATCTGAAAATAAAAATTCTGTGATAATCTGACAGTTCTGAGCAAAGCGAAGAGGACGGAGTCCGATGACGCTTGTTCCTGCGCCTAAACATAATCAAATTCCTTCGATATTAGAAATTGTGGAATTAGTCGCCAAACTCTCTTGCAGAGGCTCAGAACTGGCAGATGGAACGCAGAATTAATTCTAAGTGAGTCAACAATAATCAGGCTATCACAATCACACAATAATTATTAAGCTCCCACAAGTAAGCCTGAATTAAAAAAATTCTGTGCTAATCTGACAGTTCTGAGCTAAGCGAAGAGGACGAAGTCCGATGACGCTTGTTCCTGCGCCTAAACATAACCAATTTCCTTTAAAGTAGAGAATTTAAATGAATTTAGGCACAGATCTCTCTTGCAGAGGCTCAGAACTGGCAGATGGAACGCAGAATTTATTTTTAAGTGAACCAACAATAATCAATCATCCTCATAAAAAACTGACTATTACATGTCAACATATTCAAGTTACTTTAATTTTTTAGAAGCGCCATTGAATGGAGACAAGTACATTGCAGGGGCGGATACGGAAGGAATGTTCCGTTCGGGAAAGGGTGCCGTAGGTCACATACTGATATTGACGTTGATTAAGCAAATTATTGGCAGTAATCGACAAACGTACCTTATTGCTGACACGCCAAACAGCCGATGCATCAAGAAGAATGAGATTTTTCAAATTTCCTTCTGAAAATCTTGTCAAGAAATGCTCAGCTCCAAACGTGAAATCCCAACGGTCTTGAGGCATCAATGTAACGTAGAGTTTCTGATTGAAAGAATGAGTATTGTTGTCAATTTCTCCAATCTTTAGCCGGAAAAAACTGTAGTTAGCATCAAAATTCACTGAAAACCATCTGCAGATACTCCCCTTAAAATATGGTTTTGCGGATAAAATCAACTGATTATATTCTTCCGCCACATTGTCACGCATCGACGAAGCTGAATTCATCGAACCAGTTACATCGCATCCCACTACCATACGGCTATGTCCAAGCCCTTTGCTTATACCCCCTGTCAGATACCACGAATTGCTAAAAGATAATTTATCAGCAAATGTCGTAACTATGAAATCGTCAATAAACAACTGGTTGGACATAATCGAACTACGACTATAATTATACGTCAAAGATGCATTGACAAAAAAAGATGACAACGGATTACGATACCTGTAACTCGCAGTAGCTGCTACATTTTGCGAATACTTATCA
Organism: Muribaculaceae bacterium; assembly: GCA_029060725.1. Classification (GTDB taxonomy): domain Bacteria; phylum Bacteroidota; class Bacteroidia; order Bacteroidales; family Muribaculaceae; genus Lepagella. The sequence goes on from JAIDTL010000073.1 coordinate 8,620, forward strand.
ATATCGTTGGCAATGAAAAGATTGCGGTAGTCAGAAAGTACCGGAGTCAAAACATACATATATGCCTGTGGAGAGTATAGCTTATATGACAACGAAGCTGAAATTTCACTTTTGGCTGTCAATCGCTTACGTGCAGAAAACCTTGGCAAAAGATTGATATGGTCATGAATTCCATTCACTCTTTGGTGCAACCATTTCACGGAAGTTTTCATTGACAGCAACCAACCATGACGCTCATAATCAAGCTGTGGAACAGCATATATATTCGACAGAAAAGATTTGGTATCTTCATCATTATCAAAAGAATCAAATCCTATAAGCGAAATGTCCATCTTATGATAATTCAAATCAATTCCACCATAGAGATAGAACTTCCAGAACCGCCCGAACTTACCCCATCGTGATTCTGTAATGCTTCTAAAATCTGTAGTACCAATACTTTGCATCGCATCTTCCTCACCGCTGACAAAAAGTCGGTCCGGACGATAGGAAAAAGAATTGCGGGATGTAAGCTCAAAAAGTTTCTTGTCATTACGTTTTACGAGTTTCAGGTCATTGTTGGCAGACAGATTGCGTCGACGTATACGCTGATCGAGCGCAAAAGATCCGGATATGGAAGAGCCTGAATTTTCACATACTCCATCTAAAGTGAATTTATCTTTTAGAAAATATCCTTTCTTGTTAATTTGAGCATTAAACTGAGCGGAGACATCATGACTCCTGGTGCGCAAATTGCTGAACTGCAAGAATTCAGGGATAGATTGGCTGAAATAATCAGTATAAAGCCCGGTATTATAGTCAAGTCTTTCGCCTACATAGTTCAGTTTAAATCTCATTGAAGTGTCTCCCCTTTTCCACGCAGTAATTGAATTGGCAATCCAAGACAGATTGTCGCGGGTCCGCTTCTCATTGAGCGGAGCATTCATAATGTCAGCTGAGATATATTCGCGCCATAATGTCTCTGAACCACCTGAAAACGACATATCATTGAAGTCATGTTCCATAATTTGCTCGTCAGGATTCCAGCCGGTGTTTCCAGCTCGCATCGTCAGGATATTATTCACTTTCGATGCAATACGCATTGCATACAACGAACCGTCGTAAAGCCACGGTTGCACCCCTGTACCAGCCTTGGCGACACCGACCCACTTGCCTTTGGTTCCCTCATTTAGTTTGATATTAATACCGGCTTCTTCAGGAAAATCAATTCCCTCAAGAGCCTTGACAGGTTGATGGTTTTCCATGACCTCCACCGACTTTACATCTTTGTGTGATATATTGTTGGTAGCGAGTCCATATTGACCTCCAAGGAAATCATCCCCGTCAATATAGAATTTATTTATAGGTTTTCCCTGATATTTGATTGTGCCGTCATCTTCGACCTTGATACCTGGTAATCTCTTGATCACATCAATTATGGCATTGTCCGAAGCATTGGCATAGCGCGAAACATTGAAAACAAGAGTATCACCCTTTGCATAAATGTCTGGGGCCTCCACTATCACATCCTTTAACTGCGTAGCTTTCTGCCACAGCCTTACTCCTTTAGAGAAATCATAATTGGCGGGAAGCTTCAGTGCCTCATATCCCATGCAACGAAATGAGACTGAATCTGTAGAGCCTGTAATCTTCAGGGAAAATGTTCCTTTTGAATCAGAAGAAGCAAAAGCTACAGCTTTCTCTTGTCTATTCAGCGACTGCACTACAACTCCCGCAATCGGCTCACGTGTTTCTCCATCCACTATTATACCGACAGCACATTCAGGGCTGGCCGCCTTGACAAACAGCAGCCCGAAGAATAGGACTGATATTAAAAAACAGACTCTTTTCATTTTTTCCAGTCTCGTTCGATATAATCATACGGCAATTCAATGGGGTCAAAAGCATCAAGAGCCGGATTCCCGGATTCGTCATTCACTGTGATATGTCCATGTCCCCCGGCCTCAAAATATGCATACGGATTTATGTCGTAGCGATGTTTGGCATCATAATATTTTATTCGACTTGTTGTGTTATATGGCACTTTATACATGGTGATCGGACGCGTTGCTGATGATTTTATACCTATACATTCAAATTTGTAATGTCCTTCTTTGTCAGAAGCTTTCATAATGAGTCCCGGAAGCCCATGCAGTTTCCACGGCCCCTCCATCAGAGGGATTTCTTCTGAGTAGAATGCACTCCACTCACGTCCACGAAAATTGCAGACTGCACCCCTGCAGTCATATCCAAGCACATTGATCACACTGTCGGTCAATTCCCATTCAAGTTCAGGGATATCTTCCATATAGCTGAACCAATCCATGCAGATCTTCTCCGTATGTGTCAGCTTGCCTTCCGGATAATTTTTGAAAATTGTCATAAATTCCCCATTTGATAGTTTTCCTTCCATTGCAGCTTCTCCTATCTGCTCAGGAGTGAGACTATTCAGAAGTGAATCAACAGTAAGATTCTTATAGCTTGAAAACTTCGACAGTTTATCCTTTCCTATTTGTAGCAGCATACGATCGGACGAAAAATTATCTTCCAGTTGTCCGGTCGTATCTGTACACCATGAATAATCATAGACAAACTCCATTGTCTCAGGTGCAATGGTCTCTGTTTCCGGCGCCTCATTTTCAAAAATTGTCAAAGTCCTTCGACTCACTTTTGCGGTGATAGCCATAGCAAGAAAGAATATGGCCATGATAAAGATTGCTGCTTTTCTCATATTTAGGTTGTTTTGGTTTTACGATGAAGTTGTTTAAACTTATTTTTTTATTAAGATTTCGTCAGGTTTTCGAGCGGATTTTTCTTCATGAAGAAGGAG
>JAIDTL010000074.1 GCA_029060725.1 Muribaculaceae bacterium
GTTTTGAAGTTGGGGGGGGGGGGCCTAAAGAAATATAGTTATGACAAATTTTAAAATAAATGCGGAGTACATCACTCCTATCGCTCAAATAGAGTTTGAACATCTTGATGAAAAATATAAAAAAGCGCAGGTGATCGGCATCTTCTTGACATATATAGTCTTGATGGGGCTTTGTCTGTTGCTGTTGCTTGCAGACAGTATTTGGTGGTGCATTTCCTTTGAAATTGCATTAGCCATCGCATTGGCAATAAATCTTTCCATCGTATCTAAAGCATATCAGATCAAGGGATATGCTCTTCGCGAATATGACATAACTTATCGCTCAGGTTTCATTTTTACAAAAATCACGACAATACCTTACTCAAGACTCCAACAAGTGACCATTAAGCAAAACCCGATATCGAAATTCTGCCGACTGTATACTGTAGAGATAGTAAATGGAGCGCAGGGACTCTCCTCATTAAACATTCCGGGGTTTCCGGAGTCAACGGCTAAACAAATCAAGAATCTCTTAACCGAAAAACTCCAGCAGGAAAATGACTGATTTCTCAAAGCCTCAAAGGATGGGCTTTAGTGCATTCCTTATTATTTTTATTAAAGCACTAAAGGGCATGATAGGAGCTGTAAGCATTTACACCATTATAATAATAATTAAGTCTGATTTTGTATGGTCTGAATCATCCACATGGTGGACTATCCTATCATGGGTTGGAATAATAATTGGATTTGCCCTCATTGCCGCTTCAGCGGCATATTATTCCTTTAAATTTTATATAAAGGACGGTAATCTAATGTTTACTCATGGAATAATCCAACGTTTGACTACGACTATTCCACTTGATAAAATTCATTCTTTACGCACAAAACAGGGATTATGGTATCGTCTGCTTGACATGAGGGGAATTGTCTTTGACACACTCGCTTCGAAAGGAGCTGAAGTAGAATTGATACTTGATGAATCTGACTGGATCAACCTTAAGCGTCTTATTGATAAAGAAGAACGTCCTAAAGCAGAATCCGAAAATGAGCCGCCACCCTTTAATCCAACATTAATAAAGAAATTTGACAACATTGACCTTCTTAAGGATGCACTATGTCAAAATCATCTGAAGGCATTAGTAATTGTAGCAGGCTTCATTGCATTGGTATTAGAAAAGCTTGATGATCTTATTCACGATTATATAGATGCTGCTACAGACTATACCATACAGAAATGGAATGAGTTTTCTGTATCGCCCACATATATTCTGGTAGCGTTGATCATCCTCTACATGATACTACTGATAATATCTGTAGGGAGAATATTGATTCGCTATTATGATATGTCGCTCTCATACGATAGTAAATTCCTTTCTTTCAACTATGGAATGATATCAAGATCCACGAATCGTTTCTCTTACGACAAAATATGCACTTTATGGACAAAGCAGAATGCACTTGAAAAGAGATTTAAGCTATCGACATTGATGCTGAAACAGGCTTTGAATGCGAGTGCCATGAAAGAGGAGGACAAACTTAAGCTCTATGGTGCAGACTCGTCTAATTTCTATCTTGAGTGGTGGCTTGGAAAAGATTATAGAGACTCTGAAGAAATTGCAACAGCCCAATCCGGAAGAGGAGTCATGATGCATTCAATAATATACTGGCTACTGATTTCTTTGGTCGCCACAGCAATTTTATGTTATTATCATGAGTATGTCTTCATAGCCATTCCGGCAATATTATTGATTTATTCTATAATCAAGGGATGGTGTGCAATGCGACGCAGCAAGATTATATTGAAAGATTCTCATGTGGAGATCAGCAATGGCATTTTTGCAGATGCTAAAAATTACTTGAAATATCATAATATTGAAGTAGTAAGAATCTCACGCACTCCATTCACAAGATTTTTTCACAGAGTCTCTATCGTACTCTCCACATCAGGATCATCATTCTCCATCAAGAGTCTTAAAGAGAAAGAAGCTGAATATATCTATGAAGTCATCCTATGCATTAATGCACAACGCACAATGGATAATGCATAATTATTTGTGGCTGAAATTCAGAAAATAGCATTCTAATGAAAAGTCTCTATTAATAAACCTTCATATTTGGAATGGCTAATTTAAAGTGGATTTTTCACATATTTTAAGGATTTGAAGGTTGGCTGTAAGGGGATTTTTTGGTAATTTTGCAAATTATGAATTCAAAAAGATACCTCACATTATTGGCAGCCGGCGCATTATCCTTGGGAATATGCGACTGGATCGGCCTTCCGGATATATTTAACACAGAGATTTTCGAGACTACTCAAGCCTCAGCGGCTAAGAAGAAATCGAAGAAAAAAAGAACTTCCAAGAAAAAGTCGACAATCTCTAAAACAACTGCAAAAGCATCTACAAAAAAAAGTAGAAATAAAAGTACGCGGACTCGCAAGAAAAAGAGTTCAGCCACCACCCCGAGAGCAACTGCTACGTTGCCCCCAGCAGAGACACAGAGCAATGACTCGCTGACCCTGTCAGTCAACGAGCGACTGATCAAACTCATTCCGAAAAGCCATAACCCTGGCGGACTGAGGGTGAACTTGGTCAAAACTGATACTCTCAATCGCAAAGCTACCTTCAGGCTCAACGAGAACTTCACATATCTTCCTATCGATAAGGAATATATCGAACAGCTTCAAGGACAAGCTAAGGAAGCTATGCCTGATTCACTTTCGGAATATTCGATAGACCTTACTGTAAATGGGAAACCTCTCTCATACTATATCAATACAATTGATAAGCTACCTAAGGAATTCAGGACTAACATCCCTTTCGTGAGGACAGCAGAACCATTATCTGAAATCACGAAAGGTATGTTGGGAGACAATATTGCAATGTGGCATAGCCATGGGAAATATTACAAGCCGGCAAACGACAATTGGTATTGGCAGCGTCCGTTTCTTTTCCAGGCTGTAGAAGACACGTATACATTAGGATATATTCTTCCATACGCTGTTCCGATGCTCGAAAATGCAGGCGCATACGTAATGCTTCCGAGGGAAAGGGACATAAATCCGATAGAAGTCATAGTAGACAATGACCAGCCGGAAGAAGGGGGAGTCTTATATTCACAAAGTACATATTTTGAGACAAATGGGCATCAGAAATGGCAGACAGGAGAAGGGGAAGGTTTCATATATGACCTCCCTGACTTTAGAGATACTGAAAATCCATTTGAAAACGGCACTTACAGAGTGGTGAAAACGACCAAAAGCGGCAGTCCCTCCACAGCGTCCTGGATCGCGGAGTTTCCGGAATCGCGGGAATATGCTGTCTATGTCAGCTATAAGTCTTTACCAAATTCAGCTGAAGATGCACGCTACACCATAAACTATGACGGCGGATCGGAAGACATTCTCGTCAATCAGAAGATGGGTGGAGGCACATGGATCTATCTCGGCACTTATCCCTTTGCTGAGGGTTATGATGAGGAAAATCCAACTGTAGTGCTTACAAGTCGTACGGAAAAAGGGGGAGAGACAGTAGTGACTGCTGATGCAGTGAAGATTGGTGGTGGAATGGGCAACATTGCACGTTCGCCAAAACGCAGCGACGTGCTTTGGAACAACGTAATTCAATCATTTGATACGGATTCAATCTCAGTAGACGACGTAGTAGCAGAAATTGCACAATCCTCCAGCCAACCTATAGCTACCGATAATCCGTTCAGGAAGGAGGAAATAAAAAAGGCAATGAATACAGAGCCCGTATTCAAGACATCCGGATTGCCCCGATGGCTTGAAGGCGCACGCTACTGGCTACAGTGGGCAGGAATGCCGGATTCCATCTATGCTCCATACGCGGGCACTGATGATTATAAAGACGACTATACAAGTCGCGGTCTTTGGGTCAATTATTTAGCCGGAGGATCAAGAGTCCTTCCTAAAGAAAAGGGACTTGGGATTCCTATTGATGCTACTATGGCTCTGCATAGTGATGCAGGGAAACGTGGTGACGACACTTTCATTGGTACTCTCGGAATTTACTTTACCAACGGCAACGTCAACTATGCCGATGGGACTCCTCGCAAAAATTCACGTACCATGACAGATATGCTCATGCGGCAGATCACCGGCGATATCAGAGCTAAGTATGAACCGGAATGGACTCGCCGCCCGATGTGGGATAAATCATACGTTGAAGCGAGAGTACCGGAGGTGCCGACCACTCTTATAGAGCTCCTCAGCCATCAAAATTATGCCGACATGCAGTATGGCAATGACCCACGTTTCCGTTTTACGGTAGGACGTGCCATCTATAAAGCACTTGCCCGATTCATTGGAGGGAGAAAGGATCGTAAAGTAGTGATTCAACCTTTGCCCGTTAAAAATTTCGCTATACAAAAGACAGGAAAAACCACTTACAGACTGTCTTGGCAACCGACTCCGGACGAGCTTGAACCTACCGCCATGCCTACAGGCTACATTGTGATGGAAAGAAGTGGAGAAGACATGAGCTTCCACAAAATTGGAGAGACCACCAAGCCTCATTTTGAAGTTCAGGCTGACGATGATGAGATTCACTCATTCAAGATCATTGCTTTCAATGAAGGTGGAAGATCGTTCCCTTCAGAGACATTGGCTTTTCGACATGAGGACAATGATCCCCATCCTCTTTTGATCATCAATGGCTTTACGCGAGTAAGTGCTCCAGCCCTCGTCAACGACAGTGTGAATTATGCCGGATTTGACACAGCCAATGACTTTGGTGTGCCATATATCAAAGATGTTTCCTTCACCGGATATCAAACAGAATTCAATAGAAGTGCAGGAGAAGGATTCGGGAAGAGCAGCGAAAAATATGTTGCTTCTGTGATAGCAGGCAACACATTCGACTATCCTTCTATTCATGGAGAAGCAATAGCTAATGCCGGAAGAGGATTTGTCAGCACAAGCGTAGGCGCAGTAGAGCAAGGAAGCGTCAATCTATCCGACTTCAAGACAATAGATCTGATACTCGGTAAGCAAAAAGCCACCACAATGGGAAGAGGAAAAAACGGAGTGGAATTTATTGCATTCCCCCAAAAGCTTCGCAATGCACTTACCGGTTTCCTTGACAAGGGAGGAGATCTAATAGTCAGCGGACAGTATGTAGCGAGCGATCTTTTTGATTCACGCAATGACGCTGATGCCATACGTTGGGGTGAGGAAGTGATGTGTATCACAATTCCAGACTCTATACCTCAAACAAGCGGTGGAAAAATTGACGGAATGGCAAATCCACTGAAATCAACGCTTGGAAGCAGACGCTATACATACTCAAATACTCTTAATGAAGACTTTTATATAGTGGAAAAGCCGGATGCAATCATAGCAACTCCAAAAGCAGATGAGTCAGCAACGTTCCTCCGATTCAGCGATACTGATGCAGCTGCCGGTCTTCTAATAAGAGATGGGAAGTCACGCCGTGCTGTAATGAGCGTCCCATTTGAGTCAATTACCGATCCAGAGCAAAGAAATGCACTAATGAAAGAGCTTCTTGACTGGATTGAGAAATAAACTCATAAGAGTTAATTCATAATGCATAATTCATAATGCATAATTTTTAGTCTCTGAAATTCAGTCGAAAATATTTGTATGAAATTATACATTTAATTTAACTAAATACTTAAGTAAAAGTTTAATTAAATGACCGCGATAGTTAAAAGATTATGATTAAGTTTGAAAATATAAGCCAACTTCGAGAAGAGATATTCCGCAATGGTCTTGAACAGTTTATCTTCGTTAAGTTGGGCAATAAGGAAGTAAGGATGTATCCGAATTCAGAAAGGAGGATGCGTGAACTTGCCGAGGTATGTGATGTGCCTCTCAGTTATGCTTGGTATCGTGAAGTGGCAGATGACGGGACAGTGAGCAATCATCCTACTATCGACTATCAGCTCGGCTCTATGCGGGATGACTTCGACTTCGGTTCGGTGGTGCTTCTCAATGCCGCGGATACACTGAACGCTTCTGAAGATTTTGAAAAGGAATACGACGATCTGCCTGATGGAGGTTGGTATGCATTAAGATTGAGGTTGCTGACCGGACGTGGAGCTCTCTGCATCAATGAATATCTCTATGAGCAGACTAAAACAGACTACCGTAAGAGCGGCGAGCAACAACATGATTATGTAGATCCTCGTAATTCTGACTATCAGAAAGCAATGGAGATGGTATTCCGTGCTCATCTTCGGGAAATCAATGCCCTTATCAAAGAACCTCTTACTGCTGAAGTTGGATCCGCATACTTTGCGCTGGAAGCAAGCGTTGTGATCCCAGTAAGAAATCGCGTATCGACAATCATGGATGCTGTCGGCTCTGCCCTTTCCCAACTGACTGATTTCCCTTTTAATGTAATTGTAGTAGACAATGGAAGCACGGATGGTACGCGTCAGGCACTTCTTTCAATTCCAGATCCCCGTCTACATGTCATTTTGACAGAAGAAGATGAAGGTCTTGGAATCGGCGGATGCTGGAATAAAGCCATAGAGTCGGAAAAGTGTGGACGCTTTGCGGTGCAACTTGACTCAGATGACGTCTATTCCGGCACAGACACACTGCAGAAGATTGTAGATAAATTTTATGAGGAAAATTGCGGAATGGTTGTGGGTAGCTACACACTTACAGACTTTGACTTAAACCCCATTCCCCCGGGACTTATATCTCATAATGAATGGACTGCAGAAAACGGAGCAAACAATGCCCTTCGTATAAATGGATTTGGAGCTCCGCGTGCCTTCTATACTCCAATAGCAAGAGAGCTTCTTTTCCCAAATGTGTCATACGGAGAAGATTATGCCATGGCACTTCGCATTTCAAGGACATGGAAAGTGGGAAGAATATATGAGTCACTCTATAATTGCAGAAGATGGGGGGGGAACAGTGATGCTGCTCTTTCAATAGAAAAGACCAACGAGAATAATACATATAAGGACTTCATCCGCACAATAGAGCTTCTTGCCCGAATTCATGAAAATATGGATGACGACCAGGAGCTTCCATTCTAAAAAGAATAGAGAGTGAAGAGCATTGTAGTATGAAGGAAGATATGATAGAATATATAGATTGTCAATTGGCGGAATGGCCGCTGGCAAGAGAGAATTACCAGGCATTGGGAAGGACTGAAAGAAGAATTTTGCAGTTAGGTGATCTTACAGTTGGGATTCAGCACAATCCTGCACGAATCATATCAACTGCCGCGAAGACAGATGCCAAGACTTTGGCTGAGCGTCCTTGCTTCTTATGCGAGAAGAATAGACCTCCACAACAAAAAGGCATGGAAATTGCCGATGATTGGGAACTTCTTATCAACCCCTATCCTATTTTCCCGACTCATTTCACAATAGTGAGCAAAGAACATCGACTTCAGGAAGGGTTTCCTCTTGATATGGTGACGATGGCAGAGAGGCTGCCGGGGCACACAGTGTTTTTCAACGGCAAAAGCGCAGGAGCCTCTTGTCCGGACCATCTGCATTGCCAAGCTGTGAAGACTCATGAGCTTCCTTTGATGATGCTGATTGAAAAAAGACATAACCTTGATGCAGGAAGAGTTGCCACGGACAAAAGTCTGGGACTTGACATGCCATTTGGGTTCAAAAGCATAATAATCACTCCGGATATGGAAGGGATGTCAGAACTCGCTAAGATTGAGGATACAATTGGATCTGACTATATACAAGAGGGACGTATAAATGCTTTTGTCTGGATCGATGACAATGGGCTTCTGAGAATTTGTGCGGTGCCAAGACACAAGCACCGCCCCTCGTGTTATGGTCCGGAAGATGGGCAACGCCTTATTTCTCCCGGCTGCATCGATATGGCCGGAGTCATTATAGCCCCACTAAAGAAAGACTATGATACACTCACAGAAGAAGAAGTGAGAAAAATTTACAAAGAATGCGGTATCTAAACTCTTTTTAAGACGAATTATTTGGGGATATGGCGGGAAATTGTTAATTTTGCGCATTGAATCGGATTATAGACTATACACTCTATAACCACTTATACTAATAACCCTTAAGTTAGCAAAGCTAAACTTAATTAAATATTATAAAAATGAGAAAGAATATTGTAGCCGGCAACTGGAAAATGAATACCACTCTTGATGAGGGTGTAGAACTGGCTGATGCTGTCAACAGCGCTCTTAAAGCAAAGAAAGCAAATTGCGAAGTAGTGATCTGCGTACCTTTTACACACCTCACTTCAGTGCACGGAGTAATAGATGCAGATCTTCTCGGCCTTGGCGCAGAAAACTGCTCAGAGCATGAAAGTGGTGCATACACCGGTGAAGTTAGCGCTCCTATGGTAAAGAGCACAGGTGCAACTCATGTGATCCTTGGCCACAGCGAACGTCGCCAATACTTCGGAGAGACCAATGAGCAGCTCCTTGCCAAGACTAAGCTTGCTCTTGCTAATGGCCTCACCCCTATTTTCTGTGTAGGTGAAGTGCTCGAACAGCGTGAAGATGGCACATACAACGACGTAGTTGCCGGACAGGTTGAAGCACTTTTCAGTCTTTCTCCCGAAGACTTCTCAAAAATTGTCATTGCATACGAACCGGTATGGGCTATCGGCACAGGCAAGACAGCTACAGCAGATCAGGCTCAGGATATGCATGCTCACATCCGTGGTGTCATCGCAGCCAAGTATGGCAAGGAACTTGCTGACAACACTTCTATACTTTACGGCGGCAGCTGCAAGCCTTCAAATGCCAAGGAACTCTTTGCTAAGCCGGACGTTGACGGTGGCTTGATAGGTGGCGCAGCACTAAAGGCTGATTCCTTCATGGGAATCGTAGAAGCATTTGATTGATTTGAATTGATTCCAAATATTTTAGGAATCAAAATACCTTACTGATGACTGACAGAATCAGAACATATCTAAATAAAAACTTTAGGAAGATGCTCATCTCGGCAATTATATTGCCGGGATGCGCATTGCCTGTATTTGCAGATGGACCCGAATATGAAAATATTGTGGAGCGAATACAGGCTGAATCAAATGGCAACGTCATAATTGAGATAGATGAAGATCTACTGAATAAGATTTTGACCGACCCTGAAGTCTCCGTAAGGAAAAAGGAATCAAGAGATCTGAATGCCACAAGAAACGGCTACAGAATCCAAGTCTTCAGCGACGGACGCAACCAAAGCTCCCTTGAAGCAAGAGCAAAGGCCCGAGGCAACGCCATTGTAGCTCGTTTTCCAAAATATAGGGGTCAAGTGTACACTTTTTCAAGTGCTCCAAACTGGTATACAAGAATCGGCAACTTCCGCAATGAGGAGGAGGCACAGAAGGCACTTGATGAACTCAAACGCTCATTTCCAAGTTTCAGTTCGGAGATGCGCGTCGTGAAATCAAAAATCAACGTGAGATGATGAAGATACAACACGATGAGAAACTTATAGCCGAAATCGCAAAGCATTACCAAGAGATAATCCGATTGATAGGAGAAAATCCTGACCGCGAAGGGCTTCAAAAGACACCTATAAGAGCAGCAAAGGCTCTTGTCGACATCACTCAAGGATATCGACAGAATCCACTTGAAATTGCCCAAAAGGCAATATTTGAATATGAGGGCTCGAAGATAGTGATGGTGAAAGACATCGAGTTCTACAGCATGTGTGAGCATCATATACTTCCATTTTTCGGCAAGATAACAGTAGGCTATCTTCCTAAAGGGAAGATGATAGGGCTCTCAAAGTTGGCGCGTATCGTTGAGACTTTTGCAAGAAGGCTTCAAGTACAAGAAAGACTCACTGCGCAAGTGTGCCAATTGCTTTATGAAGCAATGCCTACAGATGGCGTGATAGTAGTCTGCACGGCTGAACACATGTGTATGAAGATGCGTGGAGTGGAAAAGCAAGACAGCAGCACGACAACATTCGATTATTGCGGGAGATTTGAAAAGGAACCGGCTCTCCGCGAAGAGTTTATCCGGCTCCTTAATATCTAATCATTATATCCTTAACCACTTAACCCATTAATCCTATAACATATTTAAAATATGTCGAAGATTATTGGTTGGGTGTTTGTATGTTAAGAACTTCTTCAATTCGTTTTTGAGTCAGACCTCTTCTCTTGGAATAATCAGCCATTTGATCGTCGCCAACGCAAGAAAAAGTGAAGTATCTTGCATTTGGATTTGAAATGTATAGTCCGCTGACGGTTGAAGATGGGAGCATAGCTCCGTTTTCAGTGATATTGACTCTCCTTTCACTCTCAGGCAATAGTATCTCAAAAATTTCAGAGTTGAGAAGCTGATCCGGAAGCATCGGATACCCCATTGCGGGACGGATTCCTCTGAATTGGCCTTTAAGGATACTTTCTACATCAAACTCCTCATCTTTCGCATAACCCCAATATTCTTTTCTTACAAGATAGTGCATCAATTCAGACGATGCTTCTGCAAGACGGTCGGCAAGTGACTGGAGAATCAAAGCTTTATAGGAATCTCCATCCTTTTCATATTTGAGACGAAGCTCATTAATATACTTTCCCGCGCCTACCATAAACACACCAACATAATCCCCCTTTGGATTAATGAAATCGGCTATTGACAGGCATCTGCTATCCGATGTCTGCTGGCGCAATGTGGGTATCTTTTTGCCGTCTACAATTATGTCATCTCCATCTGTGGAGGCTTTCACTATGCGCAAAAGTCCAAAGCCATCGTAATTTCCACTTTTAGCCAGCTCCCTGAGACAAGCACGAGCATCTTCTAAAAGCTTGATAGCTTCAACATCGGAATTACATCCACATTTGCAACCTTCTCCATGAATACCCCAAGCATGAAGCAACATTTTCCAATTGATCAGACTCTCGAGTTCATCAATAGAAAAATGCTTAACGATCATATTTCCTAAGCCACAAGAAGGTTCCGGAGAGACATATTCAAGATTTACATTTTCTTTTCCACGTAGTCTTGCTTCTTCCAAGGTCAGGACCTTTCTGTCTCTATTCGCGTATGAATCGCGAAGAGATTTCTGCTCAGCTTTCAAGGCGGCAATGAAATCTGACTTTTCTGAAGCATCGAGTAATTTTGAAGCAACAATAGGATTCTGCGCAGCATCACGCATGTGAACTACGGGCCCTGAATAGATTGGAGCAATCTTAAGAGCGGTATGCAAAGCAGAAGTAGTAGCACCTCCTACGAGAAGGGGGATATCAAGTCCTGCTTTATTCAAAGCTTCTGCTGTAGCAGCCATTTCAGCAAGAGAAGGAGTGATCAATCCTGACAGACAAATTATATCCGGATTTTCTTTAATAGCTGATGCTACAATATCTTCAGAAGGAACCATCACTCCAAGGTCGATGACGTCAAAATTATTGCATGACAATACAATTGACACTATGTTTTTACCTATGTCGTGGACATCTCCTTTGACTGTTGCAATGAGCACTTTTCCGGCTTTATTACCACCGACATTTGAAGACTCGGCCAAAAGTTTAGGTTCAAGAATATCGACAGCCATCTTCATTACCCTTGCAGTCTTCACTACTTGAGGAAGAAACATCTTTCCATCGCCAAACAATACACCGACACGCTTCATGCCTTCCATTAATGGTCCCTCCACGACATCAACTGCTTTCATTTCAGCCGACAATTCATCCAAATCCTCTTTAAGGAAATCTGAACGACCAGCCACTACAGCTTCTACTAAACGTTGAGCCACAGGAATTGAAAGATCTCGGCTTGATGCTCGAGAAGCTACCTTTTGAACGGATGTCTCGTCCATAGCAAAGTCTGCTAAAGCCTCTGAAGCTTCCGGTCTACGCGCAAGAACAACATCTTCAATCAATTCACGAAGTTCAGGATCGATATCATCGTATGTCATAGCTGAGGCAGGATTCATAATAGCCATATCCAATCCAGCCGCAATGGCATGATAGAGGAAAACAGTGTGCATAGCCTCTCTAAGGGCATTTTTGCCACGAAAAGCAAACGAAAGATTGCTTATGCCGCCACTTGTACGCGCTCCCGGGAGATTTTCCTTCACCCAACGGACAGCCTCAATGAAGTCAATACCATAGCGAGAATGCTCCTCGAGACCTGTAGCTACTGCCATTACATTAACGTCGAAAATGATATCTTCTCCCTTGAATCCGCATTTATTTGTCAGTAGATTATATGCACGTCCGCAGACTTCTATCTTACGTTCTAATGTATCAGCCTGTCCTTTTTCATCAAAAGCCATTACAATGACGGCAGCTCCAAGCTGACGAATTCGGCAAGCCTTTTCGATAAAAGCCTCCTCTCCTTCCTTGAGAGAAATGGAATTAATGATGGATTTCCCTTGAAGATTTTTGAGAGCTGATTCAATTACTTCCCAATTGGAGGAATCGACCATAACAGGTACTTTTGCCACTTCCGGTTCTGAGGCATAAAGGCGAAGGAAATGCACCATTTCTTTTGGAGCATCGAGAAGAGGATCGTCGACGTTGATATCTATCACCATCGCTCCATCTTCAACTTGCTTGGCAGCAATTGAAATGGCCTCTTCATATTTCTTTTCTTTAATTAGACGAAGGAACTTACGGCTTCCGGCTACATTACATCTTTCGCCAACTACAAGAAAATTATTCTCCGGGCTCACCACTACCCTTTCCAGACCTGATATTCGCAATGCCGGTTCTAATGTGATCGGCTCGTGGACATGATATTCACTATTGACACAATAACTATCAGCCATCTTTCTAAGTGCTGAAATATGCTCCGGAGTAGTGCCGCAACAACCTCCTACAATATTGGCAAGTGACTCAGAGAAGATTGGAGATAATTCTTCAATGAATTTTGTAGGGTCTACATTGTATTTTCCAAGAGCATCCGGAAGTCCTGCATTAGGATGCACGGATATATACTTAGCAGTACTCTTTCCGAGTGAGCGCAAATGAGGGATGATATCTTTGGGGCCGAAACTGCAATTCAATCCAAGACTAACCACACAGGGATAGTCTTCGACAGATGTAGTGAAAGCATCAAGAGTCTGACCGCTGAGTGTTCTACCACTTTTGTCGGATATAGTAGCAGAAATCATTATTGGGAGTTCTTTACCACAGTCTGCCATTGCCTTGGAGGCAGCATCAAGACCGGCTTTTAGATTGAGAGTGTCGAATACTGTCTCAAATAAAATAATATCTACGCCTCCTTCAATCAAGCCACATACTTGGTCGTAATAAGCATCATTCAATTCATCAAATGATACGTTTCTTGAAGCAGGGTCTTCTACGTCAGGACTCATCGTGGCAGACTTATTAGTCGGTCCTATAGAACCTGCCACCAATACCATTTGCCCATTGCCATCAGCTGTCGCTTCGCTGACAGCCTCGCGAGCTATGGAAGCTCCTGCCCGGTTGACCTCCCTGATTAATCCATCAATTTTTTGCAGATCATAGTCAGCCATGGAGATTGCATTAGCATTGAAAGTATCAGTGCAGATGATATCCGCTCCTGCTTCTATATATGCTCTGTGGATTTTTTTAATTACATCAGGTCTGCTCAAAGATAGGATATCGTTGCATCCCGAGAGACGCGATGGATGGCCGGAAAATCTAATGCCTCTAAAATCTTCTTCAGAGAGAGAAAAACGCTGTATCATTGTGCCCATTGCT
This sequence comes from Muribaculaceae bacterium, assembly GCA_029060725.1. Classification (GTDB taxonomy): domain Bacteria; phylum Bacteroidota; class Bacteroidia; order Bacteroidales; family Muribaculaceae; genus Lepagella. The sequence continues at coordinate 13,619 of JAIDTL010000074.1, forward strand.
CCGTCAAGAATCAAGACTCTCTCACGAAGTAATGTTATAAAATCATTAATTTCCATAGAATTAACCCCAAAACTTATCTCCAATCCTATAATCTTAACATTTTTAGAGAGCTAATTATTAAAATATTTTTTCAGCTATACGGGCTATTCCATCGCTGATACCCATCGTATAGAAATGGATACCGGGGACGCCCCTTTCTATGAGTTCTTCACACTGCTTGATACACCAGTCTATGCCAATTTCTTTAGCTTCAGCATCACTACCACTCTCTCGGATTTGGGAAGCCAAAGCTTCCGGAATATCTGTCCGGAACACTTTAGGGAGAACGGTCAACTGCTGACGACGATACAAAGGTTTTATGCCCGGTATAATGGGGACATTTATACCTTCTGCACGGCATCGATCTACGAAACTGAAATATTTTTCATTGTCATAGAACATTTGAGTGATGAGATAGTCAGCTCCATTATCCACTTTCATTTTGAGATAATGGATATCGGAATCCATATTGGGAGCCTCTTCATGCTTTTCCGGATAGCAAGCCATACCGTATGAAAACGGAGTCTCAATACCTTGAATTGCCATATCTTCCAGACCTATACCTTTATTGAACAGATTTATCTGATTCTGAAGGTCGGTAGCATGCTCATGATAGTTCTCGTTGTTAGAATCGGATATGAATTCACGTTTATCATCTCCGCGCAGGAGCATAAGATTGTTTATGCCAAGAAAATTCAGATCAAGAAGAGCATACTCCGTCTCTTCTTTTGTGAATCCACGACATATTATATGAGGCACAGGGATTAGACCATATCTGTTTTGAATAGCAGCGGCAATTGCCACGGTACCGGGACGCTTTACGACACTTACCCTTCGGTGAGTCCCGTTAGGAAGTGGCTTATATATATATTCACTATGATGCGAAGTGATATTGACAAACTGAGGGTCAAATTGTTTCAGTTTGTCAATGATATCAAAAACTTTATATATACTGTTTCCCTTCAATGGAGGTAGAATCTCGAGCGAGAGGAAAGGTCTTTTTCTGCTTTCAATGACATCAATAATCTTTTTCATTTTTACCTGTTGTAGTTTAAAGACGTGAAATTAATAAAAGTTTTTGACAACAGCAAAAATATTTTAGAATATTTTAAGTTTTGTCCACGTATCTATCATTTAAAATGGATTTGGCGCGTATAGCAACGTAATAAAGCACGCTTCGCGTGCGTCCAACCGAGTCAATCATTATGGTCCTACCGCTGGCTCCAACAATATAGTATTTCTAAATGAAAGAGAAAAAAAACTAAAAAACACAGTTTAGAAAGCCTGCAAATCATTTTTTTTTTGTAATTTTGCAAAATATGGATAATACCGCATTAAATAGTTTAACGAGCGTGTCCATTAAGAACTTCAAGTCTGTGAAATCGGTTACGCTCTCCGATTGTAGACGCATCAATGTGTTGATAGGCAGACCGAATGTAGGCAAAAGCAATATTTTGGAAGCTTTAGCTCTGTTTGATGTGCCCTATATGGTAAATTCTTCAAACAGATCACTTAAGAATCTAATGCGTATTGAAAACACAGCAGAAATCTTCCATAATGGAGTGTCAACTTTCCCGGTGGAAGTATTAGCCGATAAAAATAGCGTAAATATAGTTCGCAGTGGAAATAATGGGTTATCTGTTGACATTTCAATAGAAGACAACCTATCTAAATATGCATTTACGTCTTCATTAACTTTGTCAACAAAGAAAGAGCCAACAATTCTTCCTGATATACTCGCATACTTTTTTCCCAAGCATTTCGTCCCAGAATCTTCAAATTTCGGATTTCTTTTACCACCATCCGGGGGCAACCTTATGGAGATTGTGGCAAATCTACCATATTTGAAATCCAATCTCTCGGAATTATTTCACGGATACGGATTGAAGATGATGTTCGACACAACAACTCAACAAATAAAGGCTATGAGAGAAAACGGACTTGATATGTTTCTTGTTCCGTTTAGTTCTCTCGCTGATTCATTGCAGCGATTGATCTTTTATAAGGCAGCAATTTACAGCAATCAAAATAAAGTGATTTGTTTTGAAGAACCTGAAGCACATACTTTTCCTCCATATATCTCTACTGTAATGAATGACATTATTTCAGATAATAAGAACCAGTACTTCATCACTACGCATAGCCCTTATGTGATGGGAGCGTTGCTTGAGAGCGCAGGAGATGATTTAGCGGTATATGTCGTTGATATGGAAAATAACGCCACCGTTGTAACACGTCTTACCGACGATCAGCTTCAAGAAGCATACGATAATGGAATTGATATGTTTTATAATATTGAGTCTTTTCTTGCAAAATGAATCAACGAGTAGATTTCATTATCCCGGAGTGTTATATTGACACTAATCTTGTGGAAACATTGGCTTGCCATAGCGGATGCAATCATCAAAAAGGATGTAACCAGGTAGCTAAAGTGATGCAAGAAAAGTATGCGGATCGCTTTGCTGTAGGAATAATTGATGCAGATAAACGGCGTCCCGGCTATCTTAATGAGTTTTCTGAGATATGCTCCAGCACGCATATCAAATTATTACGCCATTCGGTGCGATGCCATTACATAATACTTATTTATCCGGCTGCTGATGGATTTATCCTATCGTGTGCGAAAACTGCAGAAATCAATTTGACGGATTATAATCTATCTCCGATATTGAAAGAATTTACAGCTCAAACAAAAAATGTAATGTCGAATAAAGACTTTCGTTTTAAACGTTTGTTCAAATCAATGGAAGATATGGGTGAAATGAAGCTGATGCAAGAATTACTCATTTATCTTGTTAATAATCCTTATAGGGTTTCTAACGTGCACCTGATTTCAATCTTCGAATCGTATCAATAGATCCTGTACTCTTCCCTCCTCAACTATGTAGGTTTATACAACATTAGGAATGAGCAAATTGGAGTAAGTTTTTTATAAAACCATATAAAAAATACTTTTATTTCTGGTAGCCAAGAGGAGAAATTACCTTTAAGTGTAGGTCGTAGTCCGTATGCTTCCCTCGATTCTTATTTTTTGTGTAAATCATCAAAGCTCCGCCTGCAAAACCCGCGTGATTGCTGACGATCAATGCAGTTGCCGGTCTGAGATAAATTATCTTGTCAACATTACTGAAAGGAAACGATGCTGCCAGATCAGAAAGCGATGACTGCGTCGCTTCATATTGAGCCAAAGCTAAATCTGATGGAAGCAATCCACCGGTCATGATATTTGCCGTGTTTATTGCGGCTTGTCGTCTTGCCACACTTACACCAGTCCCGGCTCCAGATGTATCGTATGGAGTGACCCATTTAACTCCATCCACCCATATTTCAACATCTTTTCCTCTGCCTCCCCCAGAACAGATAACTTTTCCATTCTGGATTACTAAACCAGGGAAAGCACGTATCGCTGCCTCGTAAGTAGTAATTGCCCGGCTATCGAAGTAATCCTGATCAACGGTCCTGCCACCGATGATTTCGTATATCTTAGTAATGTCATCATCGTCATCTTTTTTCGCAATAGCTGTCACTTCTACTTCGTCTAACCATTTCGATAGCTTATCCCTGATTTCGGTGTTATCAAGTTCCTTTACAACGTAAACATCTCCTTCGAAAGCCGGAACTATATGATTTACCTTAGGAAATGATTCCTCCTCTATAGCATAGTTGTCTTCATAATCTCCTTTTGCATTTACGACCTTTACAACGAATCTTGTTCCGTCAGGCCAATCGAC
>JAIDTL010000075.1 GCA_029060725.1 Muribaculaceae bacterium
CTCGTATGCCTGTGCCGGAGTCTGGGCGCTGAAGCCGGATGCATTGAGCTGCTGGATAATATTGCTCATAGCCTCACGATTGATAGGATTTTCGAGAACAAAGAAACGGAGCTGCTCAGGGCTTGACTCGATTCCTGCACTCTTCACAGCCTCGTCGAGAAGGCGCTCTCCAACGAGCTGCTCCACTGCCAGCTGTCCGAGGGTCTGGACGTCGAAGTTGGCATACTGCTGAGGGTTGGTCTGCTTCAGCTGTTCAAGCTGACGGTTGAGTTCCTCACGCTTACGCTGATATTCGGTATAGTCGATTTTTTTGCCGCCGATTTTTGCCACGGTAGTATTGTCACCGAAAAGATTGCGGCTGTTTGTGAGTGCGTCACCCACGATGAAAGCGAGAAGCGCCACGCCGATTACTACGATCAGCATGACCGATTTGCTTCTGATTTTCTCTAATGTTGCCATTCTGAAATTATACTGTAAGTAGTTGATTAATACAAAACAAAAGCTTCCGGATAGTAGAATCTGGAAGGTATCAGGACTTTGAAGTGCTGATTTATCTTGCAAAATTAGGAAAAAAAATGGGTATATGCAAGAATTTTTTGATTAAAGTTTAAAATAGCACAATGAAATAGCAGACAAATGCGACAGAGTTGCGTCAAGCGTTTTAATGCCATCGGAGTGTCAACTTTTTGGGAAGTTGGTTGTAATAGTTATAGAAACTTAAAAAAATTAAACGATTCTACAAAATAGAACTACTATGAAAAAGATCTTGCTAAGCATAATCGCCACAGCAGCTACCACTACAGCCTTTGGGCAATCGGCTGTAAGTCTTGACAGTTGTCGGAATATGGCTCTTCATAATAACAAGGCCATCAGGATCGCTGAAGAAAACATACGCGGCGCAGGCTATCTGCGCGACGCGGCAAAAGCTGCGTATCTCCCCGGAATTGACTTCTCGGGAGGATACATGCACAATCAACACCAGATATCACTGCTCGGAGAGGATGCAAAACTGCCCACAATGACATTCGACCCGAAGACAATGAGCTACAACTACAACATCCTTATGGGTCCGGACGGGAAACCTGTGACCAATCCGGCAAACGGACAGCCAATTCCTACGGAAGTGGCAGTGATACCGAAAGAAGCCATGGAATTTGACACAAGAAATGTCTTCTTCGGTGCGTTTACACTCACCCAACCGGTTTATCTTGGAGGATCAATACGTGCGCTCAATCAGATAGCAAAGCATGGCGAGAGCATAGCACGCTCACTGAAGGATCAGGCAGAGCAAGATATCCTTCTTAATGTAGATGAAGCTTATTGGCAAGTGGTTTCGCTTGTAGAAAAGCGGAATCTTGCCCAAAGTTTTGTGAATCTCGTCGACTCCCTTCGCCAGAGCGTCATCGACATGAAAGAAGAGGGAGTTGCCACCAAGTCAGACGTGCTCAATGTCGACGTGAAGTATAACGAAGCTTGCATCATGCTGACCAAGGTGGACAATGGTCTTTCACTATCGCGCATGGCACTTGCCCAGATATGCGGACTTCCTGTCAACACCCAAATGACTCTTAGCGATGAAGCATCCGAGGATCTTGGTGCAGATATGACAATGCCCAACACAAATATTCAAGATGTATATGCAAGGCGTGCAGACCTTGAAATCTTGCGCAAAGGGATTGACCTGATGAAAAGCAAGGAAAACCTGTCTCTTTCGGCTATGCTTCCTAAAGTGGCAGCTTTTGGAGCTTACTCATTTTCCAATCCAAATGTCATCGACGGATTCAAAAAGAAATTCGGAGGAGGATTCTCGGTAGGAGCAATGTTGACAGTGCCATTATGGCATTGGGGCGGCAACTACAACAAGTATCGCGCTTCGAAATCTCAGACAGCTGCCCAAAAGCTACTTCTTGAGGATATGGAAGAGAAAGTCAGCTTACAAGTAAGTCAGGCCGAATACAGCTTTAACGAGGCATTCAAGACTTACAACATGACCCAAAACAATATGAAGAGTGCAGAGGAAAACCTTCAAAATGCACAATATGCATTTAAGGAGGGAGTGCTTACTACTGATGATGTCTTGGCAGCGCAGACAGCTTGGCTAAAGGCTAAATCGGAAGTGATCGATGCTCAGATCGGCATCCGACTCTGCCACACTTACCTCAGCAAGGTGACCGGCACTCTCAAATAATTATAAATTATAAATTATTAATTATAAACCCTTGATTCTCAATTCTAAATTATAAATTCTAAATTATTATGGAACAGCATACCAATTACTCAACAGCAGCGCAACCCGATCCTACAGAGGTCAGCGCAAAAGAAAAGTCTTTGATCTTTACAATAGTAGTAGTTCTGCTCATTGTGGCTGCCATGGCAGTAGTAGGATTCATATTCATCAAGCCGGCTCCTGACACCATCCAGGGCATGGGAGAGGCTACAGAGGTCAGAATATCCGGTAAACTTCCGGGACGTGTGGCTAAACTATATGTGGAAGAGGGTCAGCGCGTAAAGGCCGGAGACACTCTTGTACACATTCACTCTTCTCTCATAGAGGCTCGCCTTGCTCAGGCTGAGGCTATGGAAGAAGCATCCAAGGCAACCGACCGAAAAGTGGATGCAGGCACTCGCAAGCAGATCATCAATTCCGCACGCGACGTGATGAATCAGGCTGCTGCGGCTACAGGTATCGCCAAGAAGACCTACGACCGTATGGAAAATCTTTTCAATAAAGGAGTCGTAAGCGAACAGAAACGTGATGAGGCAAAGGCAGCATACGATGCAGCCAAGGCAGGCGAAGCTGCTGCTCGCAGCCAGTATGAATTGGCACTTGCCGGGCCTCAGGCGGAAGACAAGGCTGCAGCAGAATCGATGGTGAAAGTGGCTAAGGGAGGCGTCGAAGAAGTAGGTGCTATCCTCGAAGATCAATATCTCCTTGCTCCGGCCGACGGAGTAATAACAGTGGTCTATCCGAATGTCAGCGAGCTCGTGGCAACAGGAGCACCGATAATGAACCTCCAGAAAGATGATGACCACGCCGTATTCAATGTGCGTGAGACATTACTTAAAGATATTACCGAAGGCACAAAGATCCGCGTAAAGATTCCGGCTCTTGACAAGGAGGAAGTGATGACTGTGTTCTATATTCGCGATTTGGGCACTTACGCCAATTGGCAAGCAACCAAGTCAACAGGCGACTATGACGCCCGCACCTTCCAAATCAAGGCAAAGCCTTCAAAGAAAATTGAGAATTTCCGTCCGGGAATGAGCGTAGTTTACATCGGAGTCGAGAAATAACGATCAACGATTAACGATTATTAGACATGAGTGGATTCAAACAAATATTCAAAAGGTCGGTCATTCAGCTGACCGGGCGCCCAATCTATTGGGCAGCGATGTTTGTGCTCCCCCTCTTTCTGATGCTGATGCTCACAAATATGATGGAGTCAGGATTGCCGGATAAGGTACCTGCTGCCATCGTAGACAAGGACGGAACATCCCTTTCTCGGGAAATCACCCAGAATTTGGGGTCGCTTCAGATGGTAGATCTCGTAGACCAAAGCAACTCCTATACGGAGGCACGCCACAAGATGCAGGAAGGCGAGATATTCGGTTTCTTTATGATTCCGGAGAATTTCGAGCAAGACCTGCTCTCAGGCAAAGGCCCTACCATCACTTTCTACACGAATATGACCTATTTCGTTCCTGCATCGTTGCTGTTCAAGTCGTTTAAGACCACAGCATTGATGTCAAAGGCAGGCATCATGCTGAATGTAGCTGAGACTGCCGGGCTATCAGCCGACGAAGTTGTGCCAATGATACAGCCGATCAATATTGTGAGCAGGGGGCTCGGGAATCCGGGACTTAACTATGCCATTTATCTGTGTAACTCCTTCGTGCCGTGTGTGTTCCAACTGATGATCATGCTGATGGTATGTTTCTCTTTGGGAGAGGAAATAAAATACGGTACATCTCCGAAGCTGCTCCAGATGGCAGGTGGAAATATCTACAAGGCAATAGCTGCTAAAATATTGCCGCAAACGATTGGATGGTGGATAATGATACTATTCATGGAGTCGTGGCTCTACTTCTGGCAAGGATATCCGATGCATGGCAGTTGGTGGTGGTTCACCATCTCGGAACTGATGTATGTAGTGGCATGCCAAGCTATGGCAGTGTTCTTCTTCGGAGTCTTACCCAACTTACGATTCAGCCTTTCTGTCTGTTCGTTGCTTGGCATCCTTTCCTTCTCTTTGGCAGCCTTCTCATTCCCGGTAGAAAGTATGTATGGGGCAATCGCAATATTCAGCTACGTAATGCCTATACGCTATAACTTCCTCATCTATATCGACCAGGCACTGAACGGAATCGACATCTGGTATTCAAGATGGTGGTATGTGGCATATATCGTGTATATGCTGTTGCCTCTGACGCTGATGTGGAGGATAAAGAAGGAATTTGCAAGACCGGTCTACATCCCTTAATTAATTTTGAATATAGAATTGATGGCGGGATTTAGCATGATTAAACATGATTTATCATGATACAACATGGCACACCATGATATACCATGATTAATCATGAAAAATAATGAAAAAAACTGAAATGGGAATATTTATAAAATCATATATTAAGGAGCTGAAGTTGATGACGACTGATATCGGCATCATCCTATTCCTGGCATTCCTTCCTATCGCCTACCCTATCATCTACTCTCTGATATATAATCCGGAGCAGGTGAGAGACGTAAGGATGGTGGTCGTGGACCACGACAGGTCAGCTCTGTCACGCGAGTTGGTCAGAAATCTTGACGCGACCCAGGAGATTCGCATCATCGGATATGCTGCCGACCTTGGAGAGGGAAAGCATGCGATGAATAGCCACGAGTGCTATGGCATCCTTGAGATTCCTGAAGGATTCGAGAAGAAAGTCGGACGTGGAGAGTCCTCCCCTGCAGTGCTCTACTCGGAAATGAGCCTTCTGCTTCGCTATCGAGGCTTCCTTGTGGCTACAACCAATGTAGCCCAAGCTATGGGAGCTGAGATATTGAATGAGAAAATGAGTGAGAGCGCACCATTGGCGGAAACCCTCGTCACCGGAGATCCGCTTGGAGTTCAAAATGTGACTATGGGCAACCTGGAGTCAGGTTTCGACTCGTTTATCATGCCAGGTGTGCTTGTATTGATTCTCCAGCAATGTCTTATCCTTGCAGTGGGTATGACCGGGGGCGCAAAAAGGGAAAAGCCATGGCTTTATAGCGATATTGACAAGGCAACCGGATGGGGAACCATCAAGTCATTGTCTGGGGCAGCGCTTGCCTACATGACATTCATAGTTGTAGCTTGTGTCTATATGCTTCATTATGTGCCGATGATGTTCCGATTCCCGATGGCAGGGAATCCATGGGAGATTCAATTGTTTATCCTTCCTATGGTCATAGCATCAATTTCGCTTGGTTTCTGTTTCCAAGCCTTCTGCAGGGAGAGAGAATCGGTGTTTGTGCTTTGGGTAGTCACTTCGGTGGCATTCCTGTTCCTCTCAGGCTTGACATGGCCACGCTATGCAATGGGACCCTTCTGGCATACGGTGTCGGATCTTGTTCCGGCGACATTCGGAGTAGAAGGATTCATCAGAATGAATACGAATGGTGCTACTTTGGCACAGGTGAGCGGCGACTACATTGCCCTGTGGATACAGGCTGCAGGATATTCCGTACTGGCATTCCTTGTGCAAAGATTCTATGTGATGCCTACTCGCGTCAAGGCTCTCAAGAACCCCGGACGCGTACCAATAGCCTGACAACGTAATAGAGCATGCTCCGCATGCGCCCCCAAAAGTCAAATACGTAATAAAGCGTGCTAACTACTCTAAATCTGCTTGCGCAAGCGAGCCGGGGGGATATTGAGTCGGTCACGGTATTTGGCTACAGTGCGGCGGCTTATATTCAGACCTTCCGAAAGGAGGGTCTGAGTTATTTTTTCGTCGCTTAGAGGATGCTTTGGATCTTCGGCATCCACTACTCGACGGATTTCAGCCTCAATCTTGCGATTGGTAAGAGCATCAGTTTCCTCTTCGCCTGAATTGTCGCCTACCGTATCGCTAAAGAAGAAACGTAGCGGAAGTATGCCCCAGGGAAGAGCCACATATTTATTTGCAGTGCATCTCGAAATGACGGATGCGTCCTGACCTGTGAGCTTTTCAATATCCTTTATCATCATCGGGCGAAGACGATAGATATCTTCAGTGTCGAAATATTCACGTTGCAACTTCACAATAGCTGTTGCCACCGACATCATGGCCTGTTGCCGCAGCTTGAGGGATTTGATGAAATCGCGTGCATCGTTGTAGCGGTTGAGGATAAACTCCCGGTCGGCGTTGTCTTTCAATTTCTCCATGCGTTTTGTCATGTCGGTTTCCGCTTGAGAGAAAGTTTCGCTGATGCGGAGTTCGGGGATGCGGTTATTGAGGGTGATGATGGGTTCGTCGCCTGATGTATCGATAATTACGTCAGGAATGATCGTATTGGTGCCGGCAGCAGCAGAATCTACCGATGCTCCCGGTTTAGGATTGAGTGTACGGATCAAGTCAATGGCGGCGTTGACACGTTCCTGCGAAATGCGGAGACGCGAGACGAGGAGATGGGTATGGAGCATGGAAAAGGCTTCATATTGCTCGTTGAGAATGCGAAGAGCGTCGTCGCGAGTCTGGGAAGGGGGAAGGTAATCGAGCTGAATGGAAAGGCAATCGGCGAGTGAGACGGCTCCTACTCCATGGGGTTCGAGTGTTCTGACCACTTCCAAACCTTTATCCATGACGGATTGTGGCAAATCTATACCCTCAGAAAAAGCAAGGTCATTGACGAGAAATGATGGATCGCGCTGCAGGCGCCCGTTGGAGTCAAGGTTGCCTACTATGAAGCGGGCTGCGGTCAGCACGTCGGGGTCGAGATGAAGCTGTCCCAACTGAGAAAGCAAAGAGTCATAGAGAGACGGGGCAGAGTCTGCGAGAGGCATCTCCGTATAATCGTCGGAAGACAAGACACGTCGGCTGGAGGAATTCCATTCGGTTTGTGTAGGGGAAATAGAAGGCTCTGAATCGCGATAAGTCTCAGCATCAACAGCCTCAAGAGCCGGATTTGCCTCCATCTCACGCTCCACTTCCTCATCAAGCTCAGGCGCAGTCATCTCCAGCATCTTCACGAAGCGAAGCTGCTGCTGGGTAAGGCGCTGCGAAAGTCGCTGCTCCATCGCTATATTCTGCCGGCTCTTTTCCATACTGCAAAATTAAGCATTTTTCGTCACATCGCCAAATTGTTTTTCACGCATAGAGCGCAGGGATGGCAGGAGCGCAAAGTGTGAAAAATATGATAGGCGGGGATGCCGATTTTTAAGTGAGGCCCGATAGATCCAATTTATAAACGCCGATATTGCTTTCCTTGGGCTTGATGAACATTATCATATATATGGGCATATATGATATGTCTCCATCGATTTCCATATTCCCATTGCATAGCACTATTGCATCATAAAGGCTTTCCGGAAAATCTTTCATTAGGTTCACTAAAGCAGCATGCTTCTGATAGTCTTTCCCGGATTTCACCTCTATCGGCATCACCTTGTCTTCATGTGCAATCAAGAAATCCACCTCCCCCCTTCTCTTGTTATTGTAATAATATGGAGTTATCCCGTGTGTCAGCAACTCTTCGGCGACAGCATTCTCATATACAGCCCCAATATTTATTGAAGAATCTCCTGTCAGGATTTTCAACTGTATTCCACTTGCGTACTGAGCAGCCAAAAGGCCAACATCATTACTGAAAAGCTTGAATAGATTGCGTGTCTCAGACAGTCTAAGCGGCATCTTTGGTTCGTCCACATTATATACCGGGATAGCCACTCCTGCATCTTTTAGCCAAAGAAAACTGCTTTCATACCTTTCGAATTTTGCATGTTCATTCAAATTTTTAAGTATGAATCTTTTGTTTTTGGCCTCAAGTTCGGAAGGAAGCAGATCGAAGACTTCCTTGATCTTAAGTTTATCTTTTTGCGCATATTGTGAGATATCCTTGCGATAAAGGGCAATTATGTCTTGCTGCACACGCATGACAGTGTTTAGATTGTTTGATTCCTTATACTCGACAACAGCAGCAGGCATCCCGCCTACTATAAGATATAGCCGAAACAGCTGCATCATCTTTTCGTGAATGATGTTATCCACAGGTTGCCGGGTGTCCCAACATTGACGCAGATTAGATATTACAGTATCTGATACCCCCATATTGGTTATGAATTCCATGAAATCCAATGGAAATATTTCTTTAATGCCCATATAACCTACGGGTTCCGATTTTATATCCTTAAGCTCCACTCCAAGTAGAGAGCCACTGAGAATATACCTGAATCGACCATCATCTACTAAAAACTTAATTGCAGTGATGAGATTGTCGCATTTTTGAACTTCATCAAAGAAAATAAGGGTTTCTCCCGGCACCATCGGAGTAGAAGTAAACGCAGACAATCGCAAAAGGATCTCATCGGCAGACGTGACATCATTAAACAGCCCGACAGCCTCAGGATGCTCGATGAAGTTCAGCTCGATGAAATTTTTAAATCTTTTGCCGAGCAATCTGGCTGAGTAAGTTTTGCCTGTCTGTCTTGCACCGGTCAGCAACAAGGCATTTTTAGATGTCTTGTAAAAGTCTTCTATGTATTGGTTTGCCTCTCGATATAGCATATTTATATTAATCATTGATTATCAATAAATAAACGACAAATATGCCACTTTTTCAAACCAAAAGTAGACTATTATGCCGTTTTTTCAATGCAAAAATAGGAATTTCTGCCGTTTTTTCAAAGAAAAAATCGCCAAATTTGCCGTTTTTTCAAAACCAACGTAATAAAGCATGCTACGCATGCGCCCACGCGCGTCAAATAACGTAGTGGACCAAAACTTCATCTATAGAAAAATTTGCAAAGATTCCAGAATGAAATGTATAAAATTTTGCAGAATAAAGAATTTTGTTTAACTTTGCAGACATAGATTTCTGAGCGGAAGCCCATGTAAGTGGGCCAACGGGCGGGAATCTGAGACGGCGCATCTTTGGATGCAACCGTAATTACATATTACAAAAGCGTTTACTTGACGCTCTTTCTTGACGCAAAGAAATCTGGTAAATTTCGAATCTCAGTCAGGAATGAGACAACGGTAGATGCCTATTAGGGATGTATACATTCCGCTGCGGTGGCGCGTGAGCGCCGTGCCGTGGCGTTGCTATACATAATCCTGCGTGAGGCTTCTGCGTTGTCCGTTCTACTGAGATGGGCAGTACCAGAGCCTCTATGCGTGGGACGGACAACAGAGTACAGGCTCTCACGCTTTTTTATTTATAACTAATGCCAACTTTGTGAGCCAGAAGGTAAAGAAGTGAATATGACATAGAAATATCAATAGGATTATTTTTGATTAGAACAGTATTGTAATATAGTTATTAACATCTAATTATATATCTAAAATGGATAATCACGTTTCAAGATCAAATAGGAATTATTTGAAATACTTCAGAATCTTATTTACATTGTGCGTAGTAGTTCTAAATTATGATGTATATGCTCAATATACTCAACCTGAACATCTTGAATTTGAACAAAACGTAACAGCTATTGATACATGGAATGTTAGTGTAAAATCAGGTGAGGGTACGTTACTTAATGGTCATTTGGATGTTCCATATTACCACTTCGGCGTAGATCAGTATTCCGATCAATATCCAAATAAATACATAGGAGGAGATGTAACCGTAATTTGGAGTCTTAGCAGCGATATTTCATCTGTATCTATTCCATGGACTATCAAGCGTATTGAGGACAATGGGTTTGCCGGATGTACCAAATTAAAATCAGTTGTAATTCCGAACAATGTGGAATACGTCGGGATGTTTGCGTTTAAGGGATGTACGGCTTTGAATAGCGTTGTAGTTTCGCCAAACAATGAATGTCATTCACCTTTCTCAGGATGTGACATCAAGAAGGGAGCATATCCGGAAGGGAACAGGGCTTTTGTGGCAGATATAGAAGTGGCATATCCTAAAGATTGTATCCCAGATTCGCTGGGTCTTATATATAATAAAAATGCAAGTGTGTTATATTTTGTTCCATGGATGACAGAAAAAATTGAACTGCCCAAAACCATTAATTTGATAGAGTCTAAAGCCTTTGCCGGATGTACAAGAATAAAAGAATTGAAAATTAATGCTTGCGATCCACCATCGATAATCGATGATGCTTTTAATGGAGCCATCATTAATTCCATAATCGTACCTTTTGGTTGTAAGGAAAAGTATATTGCAAATTCAGAATGGTCAAGATTCGCTTCTATTATTTCAGAATCCGAACAAATTTCTTTTCCAGAATATCCTCTTTCAATTAACTATAATAGTTTGTCATTGAGAAAGGGAGAATCTATTTTACTAATCGTAAATAATGGAGAAGAAAAAGTCCCGGGTGAAGATATTGTTTGGAGTAGCGGTGACACTGAAGTGGCTAATGTAGTTGATGGTTTAGTTACAGCCTATTCTGTTGGCAATGCCACTATTAGGGCATCGTATGGCGATTGGGAAATAGATGTTTTGGTTACCGTGACTGATAATATTATTTCGGTCAATGGCCTTTATTTCAGTTTGCATGATTTTCCGACGAAAGAAGCCTATCTGGAAAGGCCTCCATCTGGAATTTATGAGCTTACTAATTATGTTATCCCGGAAACAATTTTTTATGAAGGATATGAATATCCGATTACAAGAATTGCAAAATGGGCATTCTTGAAAGACTATGCTCACATAATCCCTTTACAAAAAATACACTTACCTTCTACATTACAACAAATAGAAGAAGAAGCTTTCTATGGTTGTTATGACTTGACTGAAGTGGATTTTTCTGATGCCACATCGCTGTCAACAATAGGCTCGTCAGCCTTCAAGGAATGTACAGGCCTAAAAAATATTATTTTGCCAAATTCTATCGAGACCATTCAAAGCGAAGCTTTTTCGGATTGCGAGAATTTGGAAGAGATTAATTTGGGCACAAATTTAAAACTGATAGCTGGAGCTTGCTTCTACGGATGTTCAAGTATTCGTGAAATTGAGTTGCCACCTACTGTAGAAACTATTGAAGGGTGGGCATTCAGAGGATGTACATCATTGAAGAATGTTAGCATGGGGGATATGGTATCACAGATAGGAAACCGCGCTTTCAGAAATTGCTCATCTTTACAACAAATTCATCTCTCTAATTCGCTTACAGAAATTGAAGAAGAGACATTTCTCGGATGTACTGCTCTTAAAAGTATCAAAATACCAAAATCTATCCAATCGATAGGAGATCATGCATTTGGAGATTGCATCAACCTGGAATCTATTGACTTACCTTTTAATGGCGATTTAAACTGGTTAGGAAATTATGCCTTTGAAAATTGCTCCAAATTGAGTAGTTTTATTATTCCTCCCAAATGTATTGTTTATAGTAGTTATTATCCATTCAATGGATGTAATGGGATAATCAAGGCAGCATATCCTTCTTGCAATAAACAAAATCCGTTTCCTTCAGGATTATCAATTCAATATGATACAACAAACCCAATATTTGAAAACGATATCATTTACGATGATCAGACCATATTTTATGCCGGCATTGAAAGTGAACTGGATGCGCAAAATTTAAAATCTTTTAAAAAGATTGGGAATTATGCGTTAGCCAAATGTAATCTTATAAATGTCAATAATTTGATTTCCGACAAAAATTTAGAGTATATTGGAGCTTATGCTTTCTATGATTCAACATTAGAGAACTGTGATTCTTTGAAAATAGGAGGTAACGTAGTATATATTGGACATAACGCATTTGAAAGATGTAAAAATTTAAAACACCTTATAATTGAGGAGGGAAACCAAGATGTGACAATTGGTGGATTTGCTTTTAAAGAGACAAGTATTCAAAGCATTTATTTGGGACATAATTTTATAAATAAAAGTTATGGATATGACGCTATGCCATTCTCAGCCAATGAATATCTTGAATATCTTAAGATTGGACCACAAGTCACACTTATCGGGGCTGGGTCATTTGCGAAATGTGAAAATCTTAAAACTGTTATAATTGAAGATTGTGCTGAAATATTAGAGTTTCACTATGGATTCAATGTTTTTGGAGAATCTCCAATTGAAACGTTATATTTGGGAAGAGACTTCATTTTTGACAAATATTATTATCAAAGTGACCATCCCTTTAAAACATGTGAGACTCTTAGAAATCTGTATATTGGTTCGTTGGTAAGCTTATTACAATATTCTGATTTCGATTATTGTACCTCTCTTCAAAATATTTATATATTAGACGGAAAAGATTCGCTCGACATCAAGGGCACAATCCCTTCCGATAATCTTAAAAATTTGCAAATAGGAAGAAATTTGCATTGCGTTGAAGCCACTGAATTATTGATTAATAAATCTAATTTGGAGAATATCTGGATTACTGACAGAGTCAATCGTATTGATAATTTCAAATTCTCAAACTGTCCCAATCTTAAAAATGTATATATTGGCGATGGGATTACAACAATTTATAAGAATTTAATCTCGGAATGTAGTTCTCTTAATATACTTGATATTGGAGCAGGCGTTGAAAGAATTCAGTCATTAGCTTTTCATAATTGTGGCGATATAGCTTCAATATATGTACGTTCGCAGACACCACCCGCCTTGAATATCGGGGCATTTGACGATGAAATATTTAATTTCAGTAAGCTTCATATTCCGTCTTCTTCGACTTATTTGTCTTCAGAAATTTGGGAGAATTTTAATTGGACTTCAAATAAATTTGAAATCGAATTTGAAGATAAATATTTAAATGCCGCCGCCGGAGATACAATTACATTGACTCTTCGTTCGAATGGAGATTTTAATCTTAATGAAATTAAGATTCTATCATCTAATCCTGCGGTTGCCGAAATTGTGGAAGAGCCTTTATTGGAAACTGAAGCATATCAGAACAATGGATTGGTAGATATGACAAAAAGATCGTTTAAGATTAAGATTAGTAAAAATGAAAAAGTTACCATTGCAGCTTTTGCAAAAACCGGACAAATGGCGAAGAGTCTCATAAACTTTTCTCCTTCATTAATAGAATCTATCACCATTGATGCAGATACTAATATTTTAAAGAACGGAAAAGACTTGAAACTCAATGTTGATATACTACCTGCAACTGCTACAAACAGACATGTAACATGGAGTAGCTCGGATGATGCAATAGCTAAAGTTGATTCATGTGGTGTTGTCTCAGCGATATCCCCAGGTCATGTAGCCATTACAGCTACCGCAGTAGATGGATCCAATATTGCTTGCACCTTTGATTTAACTGTGTTGCCTTTACTTAAGGGAGACTCTAACGGAAACGATGAAGTTACTGTTGCCGATGCTATAAATACTGCAAATTATGCGGTTGGAAATGAAGTGGAATACTTCTATTTTGAAGTTGCTGACGTAAATGAAGACAATAATATTACACTTTCAGATGCTACCGGTACAATTGAAATAGTACTCAATCAGATCTACCCTTCGAATGGCATGGTCGCTCGTAGAATTGGTAGAAAATCAATAGAATCTGCATTTGATTATCTTCTCGCGGAAAATATTTATCGTAGTTCCGATAACGATATTGTCTTCGATCTTAAACTTGTCAATGCTTCAGAATATGTGGCTCTACAAGCAGATATGTCATTATCAGAAGGTATGACTATCGAAAAGATTGAAATAGGTCCTCGTGCAAAACTTGGACATTCGCTTATGCAACGTATGATTGACGACAAATCTGTTCGCATAGCACTATTCAATTTTGATAATAGATCATTTGCTGACAATGATGAGGCAATTCTGAAAGTTTTTGCCAAGTCAAATTGCTCAAATAAAATGGACATTTCGTTATGCAACATTTTAGCAGTCGACAAAAATTCTAATGAATATTTACTTCCATCAAAAGTAAATATTAAAAATGAATCTACTGGAGTGGATGATATTGATAGTTCCGGAACTATCAGCATAATCGCTTCTGAATATGGATTGAACGTTTACAACGCAGAAGGGCGCAACATAAACATATTTTCTGCCGACGGTACTAAGGTATGTGTTTTCAAAGCACTGAATAATGCAGAAACAGTATATTTAGCCAAGGGCGTGTATGTAGTTGTTGTGGGTGAAAAGTCGTCAAAAATCATCGTTAAATAATAGATATGAAGATAAGAAATAATATTTCATGTCGGTTGATTGTGGCGTTAGCTATGCTCATAGGAGCATTACACGCCGTCTGGGCTGCAGATAGTTTTTATGCTCAGTCTACAAATATAGAACCCGGAGAATCCAAAATGCTTGCATTTTGTTTGGATAATTCTCAAGTATTTTACGGTTTTCAAGCAGAAATCAATCTTCCAGAAGGGCTGCAGATTGTTTTGGTCAATGATAAGGCTAATTTAAAATTGGCAGACCGTACCGACTCAAGTTTCTCGTTGGTGAGCAATCTACTCTCCGAAAATGCGGTGAAGGTAGGAGCTTTTTCTACAAATCGGACTCCAATTTCCGGGGACTCGGGAGTCTTACTTTATTTGAATGTAAAGGCTGCGGAAGATTTTACCGGAGGAGATGTGACCATAACAGAAGCAATGTTTACGGATGCATCCAATAATGATGTCATTTTGCCTGATTCTTCGATTGCGATCAGTCCAGTACATGACAATAATTTCTATATACCGGATTTTAAAATTGCAGTAGGCGAGTCTAAGGAAGTATCTTTGATTCTTGACAATGAAACTTCTTTCACAGCTTTCCAAACCGACATATATCTCCCCAAGGGGTTGGAAATAACTCCATATTCACCTTCTCTTACTAGTCGTGGTGCAGACCATACGATTTCGTTGAAATTTATTGAAGATGGTCATTTGAGATTGGTTTGTATGTCTACAAACAATACTCCTTTTTCCGGGAATTCCGGAGCATTGGTTAATTTGCAGATTACGGCGACTAATGATGTTGCTGCTTCTTGTAATATAGAGTTGAAAGATCAGCGTTTCACAATGGCTAATGCCAAGGAATACATCGTACCAAACTCTACGACTTCGGTTACAACAGAAAGAGCTTATGTCGAGAGCATTATTTTAGATCAATCGTCTGTCGAATTGCACGCTGGCGAAACAATTCAAATTTCTAATGAAGTATTACCAAACTATGCATCGACAAAAGAATTAGAATGGAGTAGTACGCATCCCTCCATAGCAACGGTAAGCGCCACCGGGCTTATTAAAGCGATTGCTGTAGGCACCTCTACTGTTACCGCATCTGCTATAGATGGTTCTGGTGTAACTGCCACATGTCAGGTAACAGTGCTTCCAACACCAATAGAAAGCATAACCCTAAACAGTCCTTCACTTAGTCTTACTGAAGGAGATACAGCTACGCTAACTGCTACAATTGCTCCTGCGGATGCTACTGACAAATCAGTCACTTGGTCATCTTCTGATGAGTCAGTCGTTACTGTTTCTGCAAATGGAGAGGTGACTGCTGTAAATGCTGGAACTGCGACTATCACTGCAACTTCCTCCAACGGAAAGACCGCTTCCTGCACAGTGACTGTTGCTGACAAGATTATTGATGCCGCGGAAATTGAATTGAGCGAATCATCTGCTGAACTCAAGGTTGGTGAGGCTACTACTCTGACTGCTACTGTCCTCCCAGAGAATACTACCGACAAGACTGTGACATGGTCTTCAAGCAATATGTCGGTTGCTACTGTCGATGCAAATGGTAAGATAATTGCTGTCGCTCTCGGAGAGGCTACCATCACTGCTACTTGCGGAAATGTAAAAGCCACTTGCAAGGTCACTGTCGTTCCTACTCCGGTTACAAGCGTGACACTTAGCACTCATTCACTCAGCCTGACTGAAGGAGAGACCGCCACTCTATCTGCTACTATCGCTCCTGAGGATGCTACTGACAAGACTGTGACATGGACTTCTTCCGATGAAGCTGTTGCTACCGTATCTGAAGATGGTGTCGTTACTGCTGTAAAGGGTGGTACCGCTACCATCACTGCTACATCTGCCAATGGCAAGACTGCTGACTGTACAGTGACAGTTGCTGCAAATATAATTTCTGTTGAATCCATTGAAATCAGCAATACTGAGCTGAGGCTGACCGAAGGAGACACTGCTACTCTGACTGCTACAATAGCTCCTGAAAATGCCACTGACAAGACAGTGATCTGGACTTCTTCTGATGCCTCGGTTGCTTATGTATCTGAAGAGGGTGTCGTTACTGCAGTCAAGGCTGGCACCGCAACAATTACTGCAGCTTCTTCAAATGGTAAGACAGCTACCTGCACAGTGACTGTAGCTGCAAATATCATCTCGGTTGAATCCATTTCAATCAGCGAATCTGTACTGAGTCTGACTGAAGGCGAGACCGCAACTTTGACTGCTACCATCGCTCCTGAGAATGCCACTGACAAGTCTGTCACTTGGACTTCATCTGATGAAGCCGTCACTACTGTATCAGTCGATGGCGTGGTTACAGCTATTAAGGCTGGCACTGCCACAATCACAGTCGCTTCCTCAAATGGTAAGACCGCTACTTGTAAAGTGACAGTCGCCGCCAACGTAATTGAAGTGATCGGCATCACCCTAAGCAATACTAACCTTAGCTTGACTGAAGGAGAGACCGCAACCCTCACAGCGACTATCGCTCCTGAGAATGCAACCGACAAGTCAGTCACTTGGACTTCTTCGGATGAAGCCGTTGCTTCTGTATCTGACAAGGGCGTAGTGACTGCTGTCAAGGCAGGTACTGCCACTATCACTGCTACATCTGCAAATGGTAAGACCGCTACCTGTACAGTGACAGTTGCTGCAAATATAATCTCTGTTGAGTCCATTGCAATCAGCAAGACTGAAATTAGCTTGACCGAAGGCGACACAGCTACTCTCACAGCTACCATCGCTCCTGAGAATGCAACTGACAAGACCGTCAGTTGGACTTCATCTGATGAAGCCGTTGCCACTGTATCTGCTGATGGCGTGGTTACAGCAGTCAAGGCTGGCACCGCCACCATCACCGTTGCATCTTCCAATGGCAAGACCGCGACATGTAAGGTGACAGTCGCTGCCAAGATAATTGAAGTGACCGGCATCACTCTTGACAAGACAGAGCTCAGTATGACCGAAGGCGACACTGGAAACCTGACTGCTACCATCGCTCCTGAGAATGCTACCGACAAGACAGTGACTTGGACTTCATCGGATGCTACGGTAGCATCTGTATCTAATAAGGGCGTAGTCACCGCTGTCAAGGCTGGTACAGC
>JAIDTL010000076.1 GCA_029060725.1 Muribaculaceae bacterium
GTCATGATGCCCGCATCATTCCTTCTTCAAGAGACAAAATCTGCTCGAAAACCTGACGAAATCTTAATAAAAAAATAAGTTTAAACAACTTCGACGAAATAACAACGTCACAGGTAAACAGAAGTAAATGAAGGTAAAGAAATTTGGGGGCACTTCAGTCGGAAGTGCCGAAAGAATCAAAAATGTCGGGAAACTAATATCCGGCTGCAAAAAGGACATTATAGTGCTCTCGGCAATGAGCGGCACGACCAATTCCTTGCTTGAAATTTCCACAACTATAAAGGATAGCGACCAAGCACATGCAACTGAGCTTATTGATATGCTTAGAGAAAAATATGCTATCACAATCAATGACCTGTATAGGACAGCTGACTATAAAGCAAAGGCTACTGAAGTGATCGATGAAATCTTTGATGAACTCAAGGAGCTTTCTAAAAAACCATATAGCCAGCAGCTGGAGAAAGAAATAGTAGCAAAGGGAGAAATGATGTCGACCAACCTTATGAACCTTCATCTTCATGAGGAAGGCATAAATTCGGTGCTACTTCCAGCCCTCGACTTCATTAAGATAGACAAGCACGGGGAGCCAATCGAAGAGTTCATCAAAGAAGAAGCTGCCAAATCAATAGCATCTTATCCTGAAGCAGACCTTTATATAACCCAAGGATTCATCTGCCGCAACGAAGATGGAGAAATCGACAATCTGCAGCGCGGAGGCAGCGACTACACAGCATCATTGATAGGAGCAGTGTTGGGAGCAGACGAAATAGAGATTTGGACTGACATAGACGGCATGCACAACAATGACCCTCGCTTCGTAGAAGACACCAGCCCTGTACACAACCTTCATTTTGAGGAGGCAGCCGAATTAGCTTACTTCGGTGCAAAAATCCTCCACCCTACATGCATTCTCCCTGCAAGAGAACATAATGTGCCTGTAAGACTTCTCAACACAATGGATCCTTCAGCAGAAGGGACACTTATAGAGAATAATCTTGAAAAAAATGCCATAAAGGCAGTTGCGGCAAAAGACAATATCACTGCAATAAAGATCAAATCAGGAAGAATGCTGCTTGCATACGGATTCCTGAAAAAAGTGTTTGAAATATTCGAGAAGTATGAGACATCCATTGACATGATCACTACCTCGGAAGTAGGAGTTTCACTGACCATCGACAATGAGAAAAATCTCACTCAGATAGAGGAGGAACTGGGAAAACTGGGGTCGGTGACGATAGATCGCGACATGGTCATCATCTGCGTGGTAGGAGATCTTGAATGGACCAACAAGGGATTTGAGGCGGCCGCGTTGGAAGCTCTTCGAAATGTGCCTGTGCGCATGATATCATACGGCGGAAGCAACTACAACATATCCTTCCTTGTAAGGAAAGAAGACAAGATAAAGGCTTTGAGATTGCTGTCTTATCATCTTTTCTAATTGAGAATTTAGAATTTAGAATGAGAATGAATACACGGATATTCGAGGGAGTTAAAACTCCTTTCTATTATTATGATAAGGAACTGCTTGAGCGAACACTCGACGCTATAGAAGCATGCACAGCAGGGACGCCGATGAAAGTGCACTATGCAATCAAGGCGAATTCCGAGCCGGAGATATTGCGTATTATATCTGCGCGGGGATTTGGTGCAGACTGTGTGAGCGGCAATGAAATCAAAGCAGCTATCAAATGTGGATTCCGACCAGAAAACATCTATTATGCAGGCGTAGGGAAGACAGATGATGAGATCTTAACCGGAATTGACTTCGGCATTGGATGCTTCAATATAGAATCGATTGAAGAAATAGATATCCTATCTGAGTTAGCTGCCAAAAGAGGGAAAAAGGTAACGGTTGCGCTTCGCGTAAATCCGAATATCGACGCCCATACTCATGAATACATCACGACCGGACTTAAGGAAAATAAGTTTGGCATAGACATGAGGGTACTCGACGAGGGAATAAAAAAGGTGAAGGAATCCGAATACCTTGACTTAGGAGGGCTTCATTTCCATATAGGCTCTCAAATCACCATCAATGAGCCTTTCAAAATTCTATGCGAACGAATAAACGATCTGAAGGCTAAATACAGGCTGGAGGGGATAGAATTCAGATTTTTCAATGTAGGAGGAGGGCTTGGAATCGACTACGACAATCCTGACGAGAATCCGATACCAGACTTTGCATCTTATTTTGACACCATCCTTTCAGATCTCCATCTTGACCAGGGTCAGGAAGTGCATTGCGAACTCGGAAGAGCAATCGTAGGGCAATGTGGTTCGCTCATAAGCAAGGTGGTGCTTGTGAAAAAAGGACTTGAGAAAAGTTTTGTCATAATTGATGCAGGGATGTCAGACTTAATTCGTCCGGCACTCTACGGAGCCCATCACAAAATAGAAAACATCAGTGAAGCAGGCAAGGCAGCCGACAAGGTATATGATGTAGTAGGCCCGATATGCGAATCGAGCGACGTATTTGGGAAGGATGAACTTCTTCCTGACACTAAACGCGGCGACCTTATAGCACTACGAAGCGCAGGAGCATACGGCTCGGCAATGTCAAGTGGCTACAACATGCGTGATCTTCCCGGTCACCTCATCAGATGACATTGATTCCCGACTCTTTTATTAGAGTTCGGGAATTTTTTTGCAGAATCTTCAATAAATTTTGCGTATTTGAGTAAAAAGAATTAATTTTGAAAAAAATTTCATATTCCATCAACGAAAGATGAAAAAAGTATTGCTACTCGGCTCGGGAGCCCTCAAGATAGGACAGGCGGGCGAATTTGACTATTCGGGATCACAGGCGCTCAAGGCGCTACGTGAAGAAGGAATCGAATCAGTGCTGATCAATCCGAACATCGCAACAATCCAGACATCGGAAGGCGTTGCGGATAAGGTCTATTTCCTTCCCATCACCCCACAATTCGTAGAAGAAGTAATCAAGAAAGAGCGACCGGACGGCATCCTGCTTGCATTCGGCGGACAGACAGCGCTCAACTGCGGCACACAGCTTTATCTTGACGGAACCCTTGAGAAATACGGAGTGAAAGTACTCGGCACTTCAGTAGAAGCCATCATGATCACTGAAGACAGAGATCTCTTCGTGAAAAAACTTGACGAGATCGACATCAAGACCCCGGTGTCGCAGGCAGTGGAGAATCTTGAAGACGCTATCGCAGTAGCTCACAGAATCGGCTATCCGGTGATGGTGCGTTCGGGCTATGCTCTTGGAGGCTTGGGATCAGGCATCTGCAACAATGACGAAGAATTCATCAAACATTGTGAAAGCGCACTCGCCTACTCTCGCCAGATTCTCGTAGAAGAATCACTTAAGGGTTGGAAAGAAATCGAGTTTGAAGTGATCCGCGACAAGAATGACCTCTGCTTTACCGTAGTGCCGATGGAAAACTTCGATCCACTTGGCATCCACACAGGAGAAAGTATCGTAGTTGCACCAATAGTATCTCTCAAGCCTGAGCAGATCAAGATGCTCGAGGATATCGCAACAAAAGTGGTGCGTCACATCGGCATCGTAGGCGAGTGCAACATCCAGTATGCCTTCAATGCAGAGACCAACGACTATAGAATCATAGAGATCAATGCGCGCCTAAGCCGCTCATCAGCTCTGGCATCAAAAGCATCCGGATATCCATTGGCATTCGTAGCAGCTAAGCTTGCTTTAGGCTATACGCTCGACCAAATAGGGGAACCGGGCACACCTAATTCAGCTGCAAAAGCTCCTTCGGTAGACTACATGATTGTGAAGATTCCCCGTTGGGACCTTTCGAAGTTTGTTGGAGTTGACCGAGAGATCGGCAGTTCGATGAAATCAGTGGGTGAAATTATGTCGATCGGCAAATCATTTGAGGAAATCATGCAGAAAGGTCTGCGTATGATTGGACAAGGAATGCACGGTTTTGTCGGCAACAATGACTTCCATGTAGACGACCTTGAACATGCCCTCACCCACCCGACAGATTCACGCATATTTGCAATAGCGCAGGCACTGGAGGAAGGATATACCCCGGAAAAGGTAGCTGATCTGACGAAGATCGATATATGGTTTATCGATCGACTCAATAACATAGTAAAATTCGCCAACAAGCTCAAAGAGCAAGGTGGCAATATCTCAGAGCTTGACCGTGAGACCTTGCTTGAAGCAAAGAAACTCGGATTTTCTGATTTCCAGATTGCACGTCTTGTGGAAAATCCTTCAGGCAACATGGAGTCAGAGATGCTGAAAGTAAGAAACCGCAGAAAGGAACTGAACGTCACTCCATTCGTGCGCCGTATAAATACAGTTGCTTCAGAATATCCGGAACTGACAAATTATCTCTACGTCACATACGGAGCCACCGAGAATTCAATCCCATACGAATTTAATGCACGCAACAACATCATCGTGCTGGGTTCAGGCGCTTACCGTATCGGTAGCTCAGTGGAGTTTGACTGGTGTTCAGTGAATGCTGCTACGACATGCCGCAAGCTTGGATACAAGGCTGTCATGATCAACTACAATCCGGAGACAGTTTCGACAGACTACGACATGTGTGACCGTCTATATTTCGATGAGTTGAGCTTCGAGAGAGTAATGGACATCATCGACCTCGAGACTCCATACGGAGTGATTGTCAGTGTAGGAGGTCAGATACCCAACAACCTGGCGATGAAGCTATATAGAAGCCATGTCCCGGTGCTCGGTACATCTCCGATCTCTATCGACCGCGCAGAAAACCGTCACAAATTTTCTGCCATGCTTGATCAGCTTGGCATCGACCAGCCAAGATGGAAGGAACTTACTACAGAAGAAGAAATCCATAAGTTTGTAGAGGAAGTAGGATTCCCCGTGCTCATCCGCCCAAGCTACGTGCTTTCAGGCGCGGCAATGAACGTATGCTACGACTACGAACAGATGCATGAATTCCTTGGGCAAGCTACTAAGGTATCAAAAGAATATCCCGTCGTAATATCAGAATTCCTTGAGAACACAAAGGAAATCGAATTTGATGCTGTGGCAAGAAACGGCAAGATTGTAGAATACGCAATTTCAGAACACGTAGAATATGCCGGAGTCCACTCCGGCGACGCTACCCTCGTCTTCCCGGCACAGCGAATCTATATGACTACTGCACGACGCATCAAACGCATCAGTGCACAAATTGCTGAAGCACTCAATATTTCGGGTCCATTCAACATCCAGTATCTTGCAAAAGACAACTATGTGAAAGTGATCGAGTGCAATCTCCGCGCGTCACGTTCGTTCCCATTCGTAAGCAAAGTTCTCAAGAAGAACTTCATCGACACAGCTACACGCATCATGCTTGGAGAAAAGCCCGCAGTAGTAGACACATCAACATTCGACATCAACTATATCGGAGTGAAGGCATCACAGTTCTCATTTGCCCGTCTGCACAAAGCTGACCCTGTACTTGGCGTAGACATGTCTTCAACCGGCGAAGTAGGATGTCTTGGTAAAGACTTCGACGAAGCTCTTCTCAACGCCCTGATCTCGGTAGGACACCATGTTCCAGAAAAGGGAGTACTCGTAAGTTCAGGCGATCCAAAGGCAAAAGTCAATATGCTTGAGGCTTGCCGTCTGCTTCAGAGCAAGAACATTCCAATATATGCCACACCCGGCACATATATATACTTGATGCAAAATGGCGTGAAGGCCACTCAGGTATGTTGGCCCGATGAAGAAGGAATCTCAGTGCTCGACGTGATAGCCGACCACAAGGTGGACTTAGTCATCAACATACCAAAGAATCATACAAAACGAGAATTGACCAACGGCTATAAAATACGCCGTGCAGCCATCGACCACAATATTCCATTGATGACCAACGCCCGCCTCGCGCTCGCATTCATAAAGGCATTCGTAGCACGTCCGGTAGAAAGCATCGGCATCACTGCATGGCAGGAGTATTAATCGCTTATCATTAACTATATATAAGACGAAAGGCGTGGAGAAATCCACGCCTTTTTTCTATAAATTCCTGCAAAACGGAATATTATTTTCTAAGGATTTTGCTTACCGACCCATCAGCATTACGGATTATATTAAGACCTTTCGCCATTTGGCCAAGTTTGCGCCCATCTATAGAATATATTGCATCCGCAACTGATTGCTCATAGGAATCTGCTCGGTGCACTCCATTTTCAGTTGAACCAATAGACAAGACATAAGTAAGGAAATAAGCCGGAATTTGCCACCAAATACCAAGTATTTTAAACATTCTGTTTTGCGAAAATTTGCGCGTCACAATAAGTTGATCAGCAAAGAGTTTACTTTGTCAATCCTGTCGGTAGACACTGATACATTATATCCTATAACCCAATGCTACAAGAGTTGAAACTAAGCAGGAAAAAGAATAATAATATTTAATGAATTTACGCCTAACTATTGCATATAAAGAAAAAAATTTATAATTTTGCAGAAAATCCTGATGACATTTAGAAAAAACACAAAAAAGAGTCGTCAAGACTTTGACCCAAAACCTTTATTCGCCATATCGCTTGATGAATAAAGAGATGAGAAATCCCTAAAACATCACAAGATTAAATCAACGCCCTCACCGGAGGGCTGTCCTCAAAAGATAATTTATGCTCACATTTGAAGAACTTATTTCGTGGGATGACGATCGCCTGATGAAGACTGCCGAAGAAGTAGGCGTGTCCAATCCTTCTCTCGAAAACCGAGAAAAGCTGGCTTTTGACATTATAGACCAGAACGCTATAAATACGGCTAAAGAAGTCGTAAACTCAAGCCGTAAACTCAAGGGAGACAAGGCAAAAGCTCAGGATGGCGAGGCAGAAGAAGCCCAGCCTAAGAAACGCGGTCGTAAGCCCAAGGCAAAAGTTGAGAAAACGGAAAAAGTAGAGACTGTAGAGAAAAACGACAAAGAGAAAAAAACAGGTAAAAAAGGAAAGGGCTCAATAAAGAATACAGAGGTCGCTTCACAAGACAAGCCCGAAGAGGAGACTCCAACGGTGAATGCTGAAACCCCTGCCACCACACCTCCAACTCCTAAAAAAAGAGGAAGAAAGTCTAAGGCAGAGCTTGCTGCAATCCAAGCTCAACAGGAGGAAGAAGCAAAAGCCACAGTTAAAGAAGAAACAGAAGCTGTGAGTCCTGAGACTTCTGCGGAAAAACCTCAGCAGAAAAAACGAGGCAGAAAACCGGGGTCGAAAAATCCTACAAATCAAGGGAAAAAGACAGCAGACATAGTAGATACTTCTGCAAGTACTCCTGATCTAACAGTTAAGAATGAAGAGAATACCGTCGTTGAGACTCCAGTTGAAACGATAAAAACTGATGCTACTGCTGAAAACCAAATTGAACCAGAAACAAAACAGGCGAAAAACCAACCGAAAAAACGTGATTTCCAGAACCATAAGAATGATGGTTTTGATTCATTCTTCGGAAAATCTAAAGGACGCACATTTAAGCCAAGAAACAGTCAAGAGCAGCAGGAACCTAATCTTTTTGATCAGGTCGCACCAGAGAGCGTGCCAGAACCAACTCAAGAAGCTTCAACCCCAGCCCCTGATAATAACAATGTCACTGTAGAAACACAAGCTCCAATCATCATAGCTGAGCCAGGTGCAAACTCACAATTTACCAAAGCCAACCTAATGCCCAACAATTTTGGCAATAATCAGGGCAACAAGCATTTGACAAAACGGCAGCGTGCTTTGGAACGCAAATTGATGCAGCAACAGCGCCGGCAGATGATGCAAGCGGAGACAATGTTTGACTTCGACGGAATCCTGAATGCATACGGAGTGCTTGAAATAATGCCCGAAGGATTTGGATTCTTGAGATCAAGCGACTACAATTATCTTGCTTCTCCTGACGATGTATACGTATCTCAGATTCAAATTAAAGAATATGGATTGAAATCAGGCGATGTAGTGGAATGTGCTATCCGTCCGCCACGTGAAGGAGAAAAATATTATCCCCTTTGCAAGGTATTGAGCATAAACGGTCTTGCTCCGGAAGTAGTTCGCGACAGAATACCATTCGAACATCTTGTTCCGCTCTTTCCGGATGAAAAATTCAACTTGACCGGGGGAAAGACAACTAATATATCAACGCGAGTTGTAGACATGTTTGCTCCTATCGGCAAAGGACAACGAGCGCTTATTGTAGCACCCCCAAAGACAGGCAAGACAATTTTGCTCAAAGACATTGCAAATGCGATAGCAGAAAACCATCCCGAGACATATATCATCATGCTTCTGATTGATGAGCGTCCTGAGGAAGTGACAGATATGGCTCGCAGTGTTAATGCGGAAGTTATAGCTTCAACATTTGATGAGCCGGCAGAACGCCACGTAAAGATAGCAGGAATAGTTCTTGAAAAAGCAAAAAGACTCGTAGAAAGTGGACATGATGTAGTAATCATGCTTGACTCTATCACTCGACTGGCACGTGCGTACAACACAGTAAGCCCCGCAAGCGGTAAGATTCTTTCAGGTGGTGTAGATGCAAATGCACTTCAGAAACCGAAACGCTTCTTTGGTGCGGCACGCAATATAGAACACGGTGGCTCTCTGACCATTATCGCCACTGCTCTTACAGAGACATCAAGCAAGATGGACGAAGTGATCTTCGAGGAATTCAAGGGAACCGGAAATATGGAGCTTCAGCTTGACCGCAAGTTGAGCAACAAGCGAATCTTCCCGGCAGTAGACATCATCGCATCATCTACACGTCGAGACGATCTTCTGCTCAGCGAAGAAGTGCTCAACCGCATGTGGGTGCTTCGCAATTTCCTTGGAGACATGACATCGCTTGAAGCCATGGAATTCATAAGAAAGAGAATGGAATTGACTCGGACCAATGAGGAATTGCTTGTGACAATGGACAAGTAATAATAATTTTGGAGAATTGAGAATTGAGAATTTTGGAGAATTGAGAATTATTTATATTTTAATAGCAATTGTATTTTATATAAAAAATAATTCTTTTTCTTGATGATACTTTTTTATTCTTTATGATTCTTTTCTAAGAATTATATGGGCAGGACAGATTTTTTTCGGTCTTGCCCTTTACAAAATATTTCGTATATAATTATGAATAATAAGATACAGAAGACCAATGCTGCGCGTCTGCTTGATAAAATGAAGATCGAGTATGAACTTGTGCCATACGCATTTGATCCGGAAGACTTGGCGGCTGAGCATGTGGCAGAGGAACTTGGAGAACCAATAGAACAGGTTTTTAAGACTCTTGTTTTGCGCGGTGATAAGACCGGGCTCTTCGTTTGCGTAGTGGCAGGCAATAGAGAAGTCGATCTAAAGTTGGCTGCAAAGGCCTCCGGAAATAAGAAGGCTGAAATGCTTCCTTTAAAAGAACTCTTGCCAAATACCGGATATATCAGAGGAGGATGTACATCAATAGGCATGAAAAAACATTATCCCACTTATTTCAGTGAAGAGATGCAGGGATTCGACGTGGTATACGTAAGCGCAGGACAAAGGGGGCTGCAGCTGAAGCTATCCCCCCTTGATTTGGCAAAGGCGGCTCAGGCAACTTTCGTAAAAATTACAGACGACCCGGAAGCATGAATACATTTGGACGCAATTTAAGGCTTACAACTTTTGGAGAAAGCCACGGAAAAGCTATGGGTGGCATTCTTGACGGCATACCGGGGGGGATAAAAATAGACATGGACATAATCTTGCGCGAGACAGCAAGAAGACGTCCAGGACAAAGCCATCTTGTCACAGCCAGGAATGAAAAGGATATTCCGGAACTACTGTCAGGACTGACAGATGATATGGTAACACTTGGCACTCCCATAGGATTCATCGTGCGCAATACGGACCAGCGGAGCGGTGACTACGGAGAGATGGCACAACTTTATCGCCCCAACCATGCTGACTTCACATACGATATGCGTTACGGACTTCATGAAGCACGAGGAGGAGGAAGAGCTTCTGCACGGGAAACACTAAACTGGGTCATCGGAGGAGCAATAGCTCGCCAACTTCCCTGTATGAAGAATGTATCCGTTCAAGCTAAGGTCATATCCATTGGAGGCGTAAGAGGAACGTCTGATGAACTGGCAGCAGTAGTGGAGGATGCCATGAGACGTGGAGATTCTGTAGGAGGAGTGGTGGAATGCATAATTGAGGGTATTCCCGCCGGAATCGGCAACCCTGTATTTGGCAAACTCCATGCACGTCTGGCACAAGCTATGATGAGTATCAACGCAGCTAAAGGTTTTGAGTATGGCGACGGTTTTGCGGCAGCCGCTATGTATGGAACCGAACACGCCGACATATTTACTTCTGAAGAGGGGCAAATAAAAACTCTGACAAATCATAGTGGTGGGATTCAGGGAGGAATCTCAAATGGGATGCCAATAACCTTCAGAGTAGCTTTTAAGCCGACCCCTACCCTTTTGCGTGATATTGAAACAGTAGACAAAGAGGGACATGCAAAGATTTTGAAAGGAAAGGGGCGACACGATCCATGTGTAGCTTTGCGGGCTGTGCCGGTTGTTGAGGCGATGGCAGTTCTTGTGATTGCAGATGAAATGCTTGGATAAATGATTAATCATTAAGAGTTGTTGTCTTTAATATTTTATCTTGTTGAATCATGATAAATCCTGATGTATCATGATAATACTTAGAGCATAATTAACTAAGAACAAATGAACCCCTATTACAAGGATTTCAGTGAATATATGGGTGAGATATTTCCCGGCATCAAGGTGCAGAAACTGTCGATTGATGCAGGATTTACTTGCCCTAACCGCGATGGCAGTATCGGGACGGGAGGGTGCATCTATTGCAATAATGCATCTTTTACCCCCGGATATTGCTCACCGAAAGATTCTGTAGAAACTCAGATTCTGAAGGGGAAGGAATTCTTTCGAAAGAAATATCCGGAGATGAAATATCTTGCATATTTCCAAAGCTATACGAATACATTTGGAAAAAGCGTCAAGATGCTTGAGGAGATGTATAGGAAAGCTATAGAAATAGAAGATGTAGTAGGGGTTATCATTGGGACTCGACCTGATTGTATTCCAGAGGAGTTGGTAGAGGTATTAGCTGAGATTAATAAAGAAAAGACGGTCATAGTAGAGATTGGAGCAGAGACGTCAAAGGATGAAACGTTGCGCCTGATCAACCGCAATCACACCTGGAATGATGTTGAAGATGCGACGAGGAGGCTTAACGAACGAGGGATAAGAACTGGATTGCATTTAATTGCAGGCTTGCCCGGAGAGAATGAAGAAGATGTGCTTGCGACAGTGAGAAAAGCATGTCTTCTGCCTATAGATTCGATAAAGATGCACCAGCTTCAGATAGTAAAAGGGACTCCATTATTATCAAAATGGGAAAAAGGAGAGATTGATGTGGTGCCATTTGCTCTAAAGGACTATCTTTATTTATGCTTAAGAATTGTCAAGATAGTTCCGAGAAATATCTGTATAGAAAGATTTTTGGCTTCTTCGCCACCGGAAATGGTAGTAGCCCCAAAGTGGGGACTTAAAAATTATCAATTCACCAATCTCTTGATGAATGAACTTCGCTGATCAGTGGCTGGATCATGACGACAGCAACTGTTAACGCAGGCTTAGTCCCCATGACAGAAGTAAAATCATAATACCTACATTTACGACAGGTTGCCATATACCTACTTGAAAGCGACTCCCTATAAACGCCTCAAGAGAGTGGATCTTGGGATTGGCGTAGTTCGAGAAACGCAGCAATATTATTTTCATCCGCTCTTAAATTGGCATTATTCACGATTTCTGCATCTTTGGTATAGACTGACGAAAACCTTGATGACGTATATTCTTCACCTAATTCAATTTCACCCTTTAGGATGGGATAGCTAAATATTTATTTTTCTGCAAGCATCCTGCTACGGCTTACACCTATAGAAGTGATAAAAGAGCTTTCATGCGTCTCGCTCAATTCCTCATTCGTAACAGGTTTCTTATATTTACTCCACAGATATTCGGCATTAAAATCGATTCCAAGCTTTCCTACCTGACCATTATAATAAAGATTGGCATAATGAAAAGGCAAGATCTTATTAAAAAACTAATTCAAATTTGCAAAATTCGATAATTTAAAGTACCTTTGTAAAAAATACATATACCATGCCAAAATACATAGATCCAACATACGACGCCGGATTCAAACTGACATTCGGCAGAGAGAATGTCTCTGAGGAACTACTGATAGGCATTTTAAATGCTTTGCTTTGTACTAATGAGGATTATGAAGAGATAACCTCCGTAACCTACCTTAACAACGAGCGAATGGCAGAGTGGAAAGATGGGAAAGGAATCCGGTATGATATTTTGTGCGAGACAGAAACCCATAATCGTTTCATAGTTGAAATGCAGAAATTCGACCAATCCTATTTCATTGACAGGGCAAGTTTCTATGTTGCACGCGGAATCGCAGAACAGGGTTACAGAGGAAAGGATGAGGAGAATGTCGGATGGGACTATTCTCTTAAACCGGTTTACGGGGTGTTTATATGCAATTTCAATATAGGGACATTAGATTCCAAAGTCATCACCAGAGCGAGGGTGCTTGATGAAGAGTCTTATAAACCGATTGGGGACAAGACACGTTATTATTTCATACAGCTTCCGCATTTCGAGAAGGAAGAGGATGAGTGTGAGAGTCTAATTGATATGTGGATTTACAATATAAAGAATATGGGAGCAAGACAGGAAGTGGCGTTTATGCGCAATAACGAGATATTCAAAAGACTGGAAAAAGTGACGAGTGTTGCTTCATTAACTCCGGCTGAGCGAAGAAGCTACGAGGCGGATGTTAAGAACGCTCGTGACACCTTGAATCAGATTCGAACTGCAGAAGAGAGGGGCGAGAAGCGAGGTGAGAAGCGGGGTGAGAAGCGAGGCGAAAAGAATGCTCAAATCAGAATAGCCCGGAATATGTTGGCTGGAGGAATGGCTTTAGAATCAATTTCCTCCATGACAGGATTATCAATTACCGATATAGAGAAGCTTTAAGATCCAACAACAATAGAAATCCTGATCACATCTTAGCTACAAAAATCTTGAACGATGTTTTCTTTCCATTGATTTTTAATTCAACCTTTGGATTTGAAAACTGAGTAAGGTGGTCGAATGTCAATGTTACCGTAGCTACACCCTTATTTATTGAGACATCAACGGAAGTCGCCTTGTATTCTTTTCCTCGCCAAGATCCAATACAAGATGGTATGAGTCTTACATCTGTTACAGAATAATTGCTTCCGGCTTTATCGTCTATGAAAAACGATCGTCACTTTATCATCGTAATTGTTGAAGCCATGGCAATGAGGCTTTGCAAAAGCCACTATAGTTGCTAATGCAAATACTATTACAATTATAAACTGTCTCATACGTGTTTTTTTGCGTTAAAAACGATTTTTTTCGTTGGACCCAGCACCCTTTCCTCTATATCGGTCACGACTGGAATTAAAAGTGTACTGTAGAGTTAGTACAAACGAACGATTCAGGTTTTCAGTATGTTTCACTGTCGACACATCACGGCTCAACATTGTCACGCCATAGTTGCCTTTATTGAATATATCGTCAGCCTCAACTGAAACTCCCAAACGCTTATTAAAGAATGCCTTGTATAGTTTTACATTCATATAAGACGATGATCCCCTATGCGAATTTTTTTCGTCTCCTTCACTCATCCACTGAAGATCAATGTTCATCCATATATCACCAGGAAGATGAATTGCATTCTGGAACTGAATAATTCCGACGGGATTATTCAATTTTCTATAGCCATCCATATAGTCGATTGTAAGCCATTGTTTCATAATACCTACATTTACGACAGGTTGCCAGATACCTACTTGAAAGCGACTCCCTATAAACGCCTCAAGAGAGTGGATCTTGGGATAGTTAGCCAAGGTTATTAGCTTAATCTCACCATTGTCGTCATACGGATGAGTAGTACGCAATATCGGATCCTTCTTGTATATGTAGTTTACCTGTCCGAAAAATTGCTTCCAGGCACCAGTATGTTCGACTGTATGAATCTTCTCAGGTTTTAGATAAGGATTCCCGCTTTCAAGTGTAAAGCGGTTTACGTAATCTATCGTGCCGTTGAGGTCAGAGTAGTTCGGTCGCTGCGTTTTGTGTGTGTAACTGAGCGAGAGCTGCACATTCTTTACCATAGTTGAAAGAGACAGAGAAGGAAAAACGTTGTTGTACGCTTTGCTTTGATCATCATTTTTCTTGCCGTTGTCAAGGTAATCAAAGCTGACGTGCTCATATCTTACTCCCGCACCAACATTGAAATTCCCAAATGATTGGTGCAGTTCGAGAAACGCAGCAATATTATTTTCATCCACTCTTGAATTGGCATCATTCACGATTTCTGCATCTGTGTTATAGAGAGAAGAATACCTTGATGACGTGTATTCTTCTCCTAATTCAATTTCACCGTTCAGCACGGGATAGCTCAATACAAATTTTTCTGCAAACATCCTGCTATGGCTTACACCTATAGAAGTGATATAAGAGCTTTCATGCGTCTCGCTCAACTCCTCATTCGTAACAGGATTCTTATACTTACTCCACAGATAATCGGCATTAAAATCGATTCCAAGCTTCCCTACCTGACCGTTATAATAAAGATTGGTATAATGAGAAGGCAAAGTCTTGTTAACCGCATGCCTATTAAGGTAGAACTTATCAAACAATTCGCCATCAGAAAGCATCGTTGTTAAACCTGTATGATGTGATTTCATTTCGGTCATACGATTATAATAGTATGCTCCTATAGAATGGTTATCGTTAAGCAGATATGACAGTCCTATCTTACCATAGAAATCACTTGATCGCATCGATCCTCTTTGAATGATTGTCTCTTTCCATAGCGATTTGGAGCGAGTGGTCATAACAACGCTCTGATCACTTTGAAACTTCCCTGTAAGATAACCGAAGTTAGCAAAAACTTCAAGTCCTCCAGTTCGATACTTCAGATTCGCCTGATCAATGTTTCGGATATATTTCTGAAGCGCGGCTACCTCACGTAGCGTGCCGCTGAATCCTTCTCCCTGTGGGCGTTTCGTACGGATGCGTATCACTGATTTTACAGTGGCATCATATTTTGCACCTGGATTTGTCACGACCTCCACATTCTTTATGTCTGCCGAATTAATCTGAGCAAGCTCATTGATATCCCTTACTTCCCTTCCATTGACATAGATAGCAGGAGTGCCTTTCCCGAAAACCTCAAATTTTCCATCTCGTCCCAACACCATAGGAACCTGAGTCAGGACGTCGTTGGCAGTCCCGGCATGTTCAAGCTGTGTGCCTGCCACATTGGTGACAAGCGCATCTCCCTTTATGGCTGTGACAGGACGGTTGGATTTTACCACCACCTCCCCGAGCATTACCGTTGTCGGTTCAAGGACAATGATCCCGAAATCCCCAGTGGATGGAATGTCAAGTATCTTGTCGGCATATCCTATTGAGGAAATCTTGATATGCTTTGGGTAACCTTGTGCATCTTCAAACAAAAATACACCATTCTGATCTGTCACTGTCCCCGAAATATATGTAGAGTCAGCCTTTAGGAGCACGACGTTTACATAATCCAGTGAAGAATTATTTTCGTCCATGACCTTACCGGTTATGGTCTGCGCTACTGAGGTTATCGAAACCATAGCAGCAAGGATAACAGCAAATATTGTTTTCATATTCATTGTAGTTTTATTTTCTGATGCAAAGTTACAACCACAAAATTCAATACACCATACCCAAATGGGTACGATTGCATATTGATGAGCAAAATTAGGGACAAAAGAGCAAAATATACCCAAATGGGTATGGCATAGGAGTAGGAGTTATTCTAATTTTGCGGTGGAAAATTCTGCCGTTGGCATCGCGCACCGGCTTTTAGCCGACTTGCGCTGAATTTCCACTCGCGATTGCCCAATTGCAATGAGAAAATAGACAGATATGACAAACGAAGAAAAACAGCTCATAAAGGATTGCCGGATAATGATTGTCGGTAAAGGAGCGTTCATCACTTATATTAAGGAGGAACTGGATAAACTCGGATTCAGCGATATAGCAGATGTAGCAATAAGCGAAATCATCAATGATCAGAATACCGGGATTCTGATTGAATATACCGGAGCCGGCATTTCTCAGTCGGGTTATACGAATAGTATTCTAGTGATCTATCCCTTTGACTTCATAGATGGAGCCGGTGCTATTGTGGTGTTTCCCGAAGATAAAAGGGATTGGCTTGAAAAACAGAATATCAGGCAGTGGGCTGCGGAATATATGTCGGGCTACTGCGCTTTCTGGAATGTGGAGGGTTGCGACTGGCTACACGATGCGTTGCCTGCCATAAAAGAGAATAAGACGAGTGAGGCTGCCATAAAGACGGCTGCATATATGTGTGCGAGAATAGCCGCCAACATCGCTGTCGGCAGGGACGTGAAGCGTTACCCACGTTTCTATTTGTGCAGGAACTTAGAGTAACTTATTGTTTGTGGCGGCAATTATGGCCTCCGTGATGTTGCGCACTCCAAGTTTCTCAAAGATCTGCTTGCGGTATTTCTTTATGGTTTCCGGGGACAGGCACATTTTGTCGCCTATCTCCGTCATGGTATAGCCCTGTATTGAAAGGGTAATGACAGCCTTCTCCCCATCGGTGAGGGTCGGCATACTGCGTCTGTCCCATCTACGGGTGAGCCTGTTGTATTCAAAGAAGTCAGGAGACCCGACACGGTGCATCTGGATATGTCCCGGAGTGGTATGGTTGGAAGCTGATACCACACAAAGAGCGAGCCATATACGACCGTCTGACGTGAGGGCAATCGGTGTAAGCTTATGGTTTATGAGGATCGGGTGACCGTCGTTAAGTATATGGAAGTCGTATTGGATATACCAGTCCTTACGCTCGCCGACCGGAATTTTGCTTTGAAACGCGAATCCGGCCCGGTTCAGATCAAGAAGAAGCGACTGCTCGTCTTGCGGCACATATTCGAGATAGAAACGGTAGCCTAACTCCATCATCTGCTCCGGCGACAGTCCGCACAGGAACATCGGATTAGGCGACACATACAGAAAGTTCCGCTTGAAATAGTCGATTATATAGACACTCTGATAGGTGGAGCGGGAGAAAGCCTCTGCCGAGCGGATATACTCAACTGCCCGGGTGTAGTCAAGCTCCTCCGGCAGCTTCACCTCATTGTCAGGTATGAAGAAATAATCTATTTTATTTTCTGTATCCATTTTATAGCTAAAAACGTGAGCCAACTATGCCACGTCGAATTGGAGGCCCTGAGAAAGCCTTGTGTA
>JAIDTL010000077.1 GCA_029060725.1 Muribaculaceae bacterium
ACTTGGACTTCTTCCGACGCTATAGTAGCTTCTGTATCTGACAAGGGCGTAGTCACCGCTGTCAAGGCTGGTACAGCTACCATCACTGCTACATCTGTCAATGGCAAGACAGCTGACTGCACAGTGACTGTTGCTGCAAATATCATCTCTGTTGAGTCTATTGCAATCAGCAAGTCTGAACTGAGTCTGACCGAAGGCGACACTGTTACTCTCACAGGTACCATCGCTCCTGAGAATGCCACTGACAAGACAGTCACTTGGACTTCATCTGATGAAGCCGTTGCCACTGTATCTGCTGAAGGTGTAGTTACTGCAGTTAAGGCTGGTACCGCTACTATCACAGTCGCTTCCTCAAATGGTAAGACCGCTACTTGTAAGGTTACAGTCGCTGCCAAGATATATGAAGTAACAGGAATCACCCTGAGCAATACTAAGCTTAGCCTGACCGAAGGCGAGACCGCAACCCTCACAGCGACTATCGCACCTGAGAATGCAACCGACAAGTCAGTCACTTGGACTTCTTCTGATGCTTCAATTGCTACTGTCTCTGACAATGGCGTAGTCACTGCTGTCAAGGCTGGTACAGCCACAATCACAGCTACATCTGCTAATGGCAAGACTGCGACATGTAAGGTGACAGTTGCCGCCAAGGTATATGAAGTAATAGGAATCACCCTGAGCAACACCAAGCTTAGCCTGACGGAAGGCGAGACCGCAACCCTCACAGCTACCATCGCTCCGGAGAATGCAACCGACAAGTCAGTCACTTGGACTTCTTCCGACGCTACAGTAGCTTCTGTATCTGACAAGGGCGTAGTCACCGCTGTCATGGCTGGTACTGCTACAATCACTGCTACATCTGCAAATGGCAAGACTGCCACCTGTACAGTGACTGTTGCCGCAAATATCATATCGGTTGAATCCATTGCAATCAGCAAGTCTGAGCTTAGTCTGACCGAAGGCGACACTACAACCCTCACAGCTACCATAGCTCCTGAGAATGCAACTGACAAAACTGTCACTTGGACTTCTTCGGATGCTTCAGTAGCTAATGTATCCGTTGATGGCGTCGTTACAGCAGTCAAGGCTGGCACCGCCACCATCACGGTCGCTTCCTCAAATGGAAAGACTGCAACTTGTAAAGTGACAATCGCTGCCAAGGTAATTGAAGTGACAGGTATCACTCTTGACAAGACAGAGCTCAGCATGACCGAAGGCGACACTGCTAACCTGACTGCTACCATCGCTCCGGAGAATGCAACCGACAAGTCAGTCACTTGGACTTCTTCGGATGCATCTGTTGCTACAGTTTCAGACAAGGGAGTGGTTTCCGCTGTCAAGGCTGGAACGGCAACAATCACCGTTGCTTCTTCAAACGGCAAGACCGCTACTTGTAAAGTGACAGTTGCTGCCAAGATTATTGAAGTCACAGGCATCACCCTAAGCAATACTAACCTTAACTTGACTGAAGGCGAGACCGCAACTTTGACTGCTACCATCGCTCCTGAGAATGCAACCGACAAGTCAGTCACTTGGACTTCTTCGGATGCTTCAGTAGCTACTGTATCCGCTGATGGCGTCGTTACAGCAGTCAAGGCTGGCACCGCCACCATCACGGTCGCTTCCTCAAATGGTAAGACCGCTACTTGTAAGGTGACAGTCGCTGCCAAGATAATTGAAGTGACAGGAATCACTCTAAGCAATACCAACCTTAGCTTGACTGAAGGCGAGACCGTAACCCTCACAGCGACTATCGCACCTGAGAACGCTACTGACAAGTCTGTCACTTGGACTTCTTCTGATGAAGCCGTTGCTACCGTATCTGCTGAAGGGGTAGTTACTGCTATCAAGGCTGGCACCGCAATTATCACTGCAGCTTCTTCAAACGGCAAGACTGCGACTTGCGAAGTGACCGTTCTCCCGATCCTCGTAGAGTCACTGACCATCGATCCGACTACTTGGAGCGGCGTAGAGGGAAGCGAATTTACCATCAAGGCTACAGTGCTTCCTGAGAATGCCGCCGACAAGACCGTGACATTCGAATCAAGCGACACTTCAATAGCAACCGTAGATGCTGAAGGCAACGTGAAGGTGCTGAAGGAAGGCTCTTGCGTGATCACAGTATCGACCGTCGACGGTTCCGACCTCAAAGCAGAGTGCTTAATTACAGGACTTTCAGGCGTGGAGACCATCTTTGCTGATCCGAACGCACTGGTTGATGTATACGACATGAACGGCGTCATGCTGAAGAAAGGTTGCTCACGCGAGGAACTGAAGCAGCTGAAGCCGGCCATCTATATCCTCCGTAGCGCTGACACTGTAGTGAAGGCCATCGTGAAGTAAAGACGATAAGCGTCAATTATTTTTAATTTAATATCCGGGTGTCTGACCAGACATCCGGATCTTTTTGCTCTAATATGATACAACATGATAAACATGATTCATCATGTTTAATCTTGATGCATTAAGATTCATCTTAATACAACATGATGCATCTTGATTGATCTTGATTATTGGCACTTGCTTTGGATTGCTTTGGATCTTAACTTCTGGAATTGCTTTTTTCTTAAAAAGCTTTGGATATATAGGAAAGTTTGGCTAATTTTGTGCTGATAACATTATTTTCAATTTATATGGGAGTAGAAATTAAATTTTCACAGTCATACGTTATGCTCAATTCATGGGTATTAGCCAATATCATACAGCTGGGGACACAAAGTTTCTGCGACCGATTTATAAATTACACCATAGACCCTGGAAGACGGCTATATGACCAGATGGTGATGGCTGCACGATGTGGGGTAGCCAATATTGCCGAAGGATCTGCCCGGTATTCCACCTCCATGGAAACTGAGATGAAGCTAATAGATGTGGCTCGAGCAAGTATCAATGAAGTGCAAGGTGATTTTTTCAATTTTCTACTTCGTATGAAAGCGGATGTCTGGGCTATCGGGAATCAGAATCGGGAGGCAATATGGAAGATGGAGCTTGATCGACCAATTTATTCCAATAGTCTTATGCATGATGCAGCACTTCATATTCTGAGACAAAAATCAAAATATGATCCATGGATAGAAAATGCAGACCCTGATATAGCTGCTAATGCCATGCTTGTACTCTGTGAGAGAATAAACAAGATGCTGGAAAGCCAACTGAGAGGTATCCTGGAAAGATTTAAGCTTCAAGGAGGCTTCAGCGAAAATATGACTGTCGAAAGAATTGACGCACGCAAGCGTCAGGCTTCTGCTGATAACGCACCACAAT
Organism: Muribaculaceae bacterium; assembly: GCA_029060725.1. Lineage (GTDB taxonomy): Bacteria > Bacteroidota > Bacteroidia > Bacteroidales > Muribaculaceae > Lepagella. The sequence continues at coordinate 3,265 of JAIDTL010000077.1, forward strand.
GCCCGAAATGTGGCAAGCAGATGTTGAAGAGGACACAGACCAGAGGTCAGATGCAAGGAAGAGAATTCTGGGGATGCAGCGATTATCCTAAATGCAATGGGACTCGACAAATGCTGACCAGACAAGATAAACCATGATTTATCATGATGGAACATGATCTATCATGATGAAACATGATAAATCAGGATAAATCAGGATGTATCTTGATGAATCATGATTGATCTTGATTAATTATGGAATCCTGATTATTAATTGAGACTAAATTCAAAATAAAATGATTATCGAAGATATAAAGAAGAGAGTAATGAAGGGGGATAAGGTTAGGATTCTGTTTGTGTGCTTGGGTAATATATGCCGGAGTCCGGCTGCACATGGGGTGATGGAAAGGCTTGTGGAGGAGCGTGGGGTGGCTGACCGGTTCGAGATCGATTCTGCCGGGCTTTACGGCGGACATGCAGGGGATCTGCCCGATAACCGTATGCGTGCCCATGCCCGTCGTCGCGGACTGAACCTTACTCACCGCTCAAGACAGGTGAGGGAGTCTGACTTCGATCGATTCGACATTATCGTTGCGATGGACGATTCTAATTATGACCGACTGCGAGCTATGGCTCCTACACCGGAGGATGAGAAGAAGGTGGTGAAGATGGCTGATTTCTTTACGCAACATCCTTGGGCGGACTGTGTGCCCGATCCTTACTATGATGGTGCTGAGGGTTTTGAAAATGCGCTGGATCTGATTGAGGATGGATGCCTCACTTTGCTTGAACGTGTTCAATCAAAGTGAAAGTATTAAGTGTTAAGTATTAAGTATTAAGTGTTGAATTGTGAATTATATAAACGAGTATAAGTCGCTGTTTCGACTGGGGATGCCGGTGATGGCTACCCAGATAGGGATTATCGCTGTGGCATTTGCCGATACCGCTATGGTGGGGGCATACGGGGTAGACGAATTGGCGGCGGCAGCATTCGTCAATTCGATGTTTATGATTCCGGTGGTGATGCAGATAGGGTTTGCCTCGGGAATCACTCCGCTCATCGGAGCGCTTTTCGGACGCGATGACCATGAAGCTGCCGGACGGACTCTACGTGCCGGACTGCAGGTGAATGCTTTCCTCTCGATCGGGCTTACGGTGCTCATGGGTATCCTATATTTCTTTCTCGACCGTTTTGGACAGCCAGTCGAACTGTTGCCACTCATACGCCAATACTACCTTATCATACTTGCATCGCTATTCCCGATGGCACTATTCAACTGTTCGCAACAAACTGCTAACGCAGTGACTGATACCGCTACCCCAATGTGGATAATTCTTTCAGCCAACGTAGTGAATATCATAGGCAACTATCTGCTTATCTTTGGCAAATTAGGGTGTCCTGAGATGGGGCTTAACGGTGCAGGGTTGTCTACGTTGACCGCACGCTGGCTCTCTACTATTGGGATCTTTGCAGTGTTTATGACCACACGACGCTATCGTCCATACAAGAAGGAAGCTATCGGTTCGAGCCATGTGGGGCATATCCGAAGGATTGTCTGGAGCACGTCTTGGCCCATCATGATACAATCGGGAGTGGAATGCGGACTATGGTCATTGGGGGCTATCGTAACAGGATGGTTCGGAAAGATACAATTGGCAGCATACCAAGTGATAAACACTATCTCGCAATTAGGCTTCATGATATTCATGAGTTTCGGAATTGCAGTGTCAATTCGTTCGGCCAACTATACAGGAGTCGGCGATATGGCTGGTGTGAGACGCATCACGATGGCAGGATTGCATCTCAACCTCATACTCGCCACAGCAGCATCGGCATTGTTCTTCTTCTGCGGACATACACTGACCGGATTCTTCTCTCCTGATGAGGATGTGCTTGCTTCGGCAGGAATGCTGATATTGCCTCTTGTGCTTTACCAATATGGCGATGCCACTCAGCTGACATTTGCCAACGGACTCAGAGGCACAGGAAATGTAAGGCCATTCCTATGGGTCACTCTGATAGCCTATATACTGATTGGCGTGCCTGCCATGTTCTGGCTTGCGACCGGACTGGATATGGGTAACGTCGGGGTATACTATAGCTTCTCATTTGCCCTGTTTGCGGCGGCATTACTATATTATCTTTTCTTTAGGAATACGATACGAAGAATGAGTAATTAAATAATAGATAATTATGAAGATCAAGATTTTGGCATTGGTGACGATGCTTATGGGATTTATGGGACAGGTATGGGCTGCTGATAGACATTATTCCAAGACTATCACTGTAGCTCAAGATGGAACAGGCGACTACAAGACCATCAATGAGGCGCTGAAGAAGGTTAGGGGGGATTTTGATGATCCTGTGAGAATTTTCGTGAAGAATGGAGTGTATAAGGAGAAGGTGCTCGTAAACAATACGTTGAAGAATGTCACTATAGAGGGCGAGAGCCGGAAAGGGACAGTGATATCAAACGGAGACTATGCCTCGCTCAACAATATGGGGACTTCCGGAAGCTATACTATGCGCATAGACGGCAATGACATCACGCTCAAAAATATGACAATCGAGAATACTGCGGGACAAGTGGGTCAGGCTGTGGCATTGCACACTACGGGAGACAAGATACACGTCATCGACTGCGACATCTTAGGAAATCAGGATACGCTCTATGCGACGGGACATAATTCGCGCGATCTATTTGACAACTGCTATATCGAAGGGACGGTAGACTTCATTTTTGGGGCTGCCACCGCCCTCTTCCGCAATTGCCATCTGCATGCCAAACGTGACGGATATCTGACCGCCGCTTCAACGCCGAAAGAGAACTTAGTGGGCTACGTGTTCCATAATTGCAAGGTGACTGCAGACCCGGAAGCTAAGAATGTGCATCTCGGGCGTCCTTGGCGACCGTATGCGTCGACTTTCTTTATCAACTGCGAACTTCCGAAGAATATCAACCCGAAAGGATGGCATAACTGGGGG
>JAIDTL010000078.1 GCA_029060725.1 Muribaculaceae bacterium
TGAATAACCCTCAAAACGACACTCAAGATGAAGAAAGAAGATAAGACCCTGCTGATTGAAAAAATCGGCGAGACTCTAAAGGAATATAGCTGTGTCTATCTCGTGCAGTCTCAAGGACTGAACGCAGAGAAGACTAGCGCCCTGAGACGCGCTTGCTTCCAAGATGGCATCAAGATGCTGTGTGTAAAAAACACCCTTCTTAAGAAGGCTTTTGAGGCAAGTGATGTAGATTACTCCGAACTCTACGACCTTCTCCACGGCGAGACTACACTTCTGCTCTCACAAGTAGGAAATGCTCCTGCTAAGATGCTGAAGAAATTCCGCGACAAGAAGGAGACTCTTCCAATGTTGAAGGGTGCTTATGTAGAGGAAAGCGTTTATGTTGGCGAGGAAATGTTGGATACCCTTGCCGCTATCAAGAGCAAGAACGAACTTATTGCCGACGTTATCGCATTGCTGCAATCGCCTGCTAAGAACGTTATCTCAGCACTCAACAGTGGTGCCACTAAGATCCACGGCATACTGGAAACACTATCCAACAAAGAATAACCAATATTGTAAAATAAACAAAAAACTATACAAAAATGGCAGATTTGAAAGCATTTGCAGAACAGCTCGTAAACCTTACTGTAAAGGAAGTAAACGAACTCGCTCAGATCCTCAAGGACGAATACGGTATTGAACCCGCAGCTGCAGCAGTTGCAGTAGCAGCAGGCCCCGCAGCAGGTGCACCTGCAGCAGAAGAAAAGACTAACTTCGACGTTGTACTCAAGGCTCCGGGCGCAAGCAAGCTCGCAGTTGTTAAGCTCGTTAAGGAACTTACTGGCCTTGGTCTTAAGGAAGCTAAGGAACTCGTTGACGGCGCTCCAAGCGTTGTTAAGGAAGGTCTTCCCAAAGCAGACGCTGAGGGTCTCAAGAAGCAGCTCGAAGATGCTGGCGCTGAAGTTGAACTTAAGTAATCATTCAATAGCAGCATAGACCGGTTCCCCTGCAATCGGGCAGGGGAATTCGGTTTTTTTTACTCATAGTGCGCATATCCGAAGAAGCGAAGATGCTTGTCATGTATCTTAGCACCGACGATCCCGCAGATTTTCAGATTCCTTTCATTTAGGAAAGGTTAATCTGAAAATTATTTGTGTATTATAACGTCTATTAAATCGTGCTTTTTATTGATATTTAATAGATGTTAACACTTTTTAAAGAAATCAGGCGCGGTATTAGCTCCTATATAAAAGCTATCCAAACAGATTAATCTTATTATAATGTCACAGAATACAATTGCAAAACCTCGTGTGAACTTCGCAACTGTGAAGAATCCATATCCCTTTCCGGATTTCCTTGAGGTGCAACTGAAATCCTTCAGAGATTTCTTGCAGCTTGACACGCCACCGGAAGAGAGGAAAAACGAGGGTCTCTACAAAGTGTTTGCTGAGAATTTTCCTATCGCAGACACTCGCAACAATTTCGTACTCGAGTTTCTCGACTATTACATTGATCCTCCACGCTACACTATTGATGAGTGCTTTGAAAGAGGCCTTACCTACAGTGTCCCTCTGAAAGCTAAACTCAAACTATATTGTACAGATCCAGATCACGAGGACTTTGATACAAGTATTCAGGACGTATATCTTGGTCCTATCCCATATATGACGGATCAAGGTACTTTTATCATCAATGGTGCAGAACGCGTTGTCGTATCTCAGCTCCATCGTTCTCCAGGCGTCTTTTTCGGTCAGAGCATGCATGCCAATGGCACAAAACTTTATTCAGCCAGAATTATCCCGTTCCGCGGAAGTTGGATTGAGTTTGCCACAGATATTAATAATGTGATGTATGCTTATATCGACCGTAAGAAGAAGCTTCCTGTGACTACTCTTCTGCGTGCTATCGGACTTGAAAGCGACAAAGACATACTCCAAGTCTTCAATCTTGCTGAAGAAGTGAAAGTGACTAAGACCAACCTTGAGAAGGTGATTGGCAGAAAACTTGCCGGACAAGTCCTCAAGTCTTGGATCGAAGACCTTAGCAGCGATGAAATCGGCGAGGTGATGACTATCGAGCGCAACGAAGTGGTTCTTGATCGTGGAACTGAAATCACAGAAGACAACATTCAGGCTATCCTTGATTCCGGCGTTAAAACAATCATGCTTGAGAATCAAGATGCTAATGCTTCTGACTTCAGCATCATTTTCAACACTCTCTCTAAAGATAACTCCAAATCGGAGATTGAGGCTATCCAATACATCTATCGTCAGCTTCGCAACGCAGAGCCACCAGATGATGCATCGGCTCGCGAAGTGATCCAAAACCTTTTCTTCAGTGAGAAGCGTTATGATCTTGGTGATGTAGGCCGTTACAGAATCAATAAGAAACTTTCGCTCTCCACTCCAATGGACGTAAGGGTACTTACTCGTGAGGATATAGTGGAGATAATCAAATATCTTATCGAGCTGATCAATAATAAGAGCGACGTCGACGATATCGACCACTTGTCAAACCGCCGCGTGCGTACTGTTGGCGAGCAGCTTTACAATCAGTTTAATATCGGTCTTGCCCGTATGAGCCGCACCATCCGCGAGCGTATGAATGTACGCGACAACGAAGTGTTCACTCCTACAGACTTGATCAATGCTAAGACGATTTCCGGTGTAATCAACACGTTCTTCGGTACTGATGCCTTGTCTCAATTCATGGATCAGACCAACCCTCTTGCTGAGATCACTCACAAGCGTCGTCTCTCTGCACTTGGCCCCGGTGGTCTTAGCCGAGAGCGTGCCGGATTTGAGGTGCGTGACGTGCACTATACCCACTATGGACGTCTCTGTCCGATTGAGACTCCTGAAGGTCCGAACATCGGTCTGATATCTTCTCTTTGTGTATATGCAAAGATCAACAATCTCGGTTTCATCGAGACTCCTTACAGAAAGGTGACCGACAGTGTTGTTGACCTCAAAAATGAGGATGTCATCTATCTCACAGCCGAGATGGAAGAGGGCTTGAATATCGCTCAGGGTAATGCTCCGCTTAATGATGACGGTAGCTTTATCCGCGACAAAGTGAAGGCTCGTCAGGATGCCGACTTCCCGATTGTGCCCCCTTCCGATATCCAGCTTATGGATGTAGCGCCAATCCAGATCGCATCTATTGCGGCATCTCTCATCCCATTCCTCGAGCATGATGATGCCAACCGTGCGCTCATGGGTTCTAACATGATGCGTCAGGCAGTGCCCCTTATGCGCAGCGAGGCTCCTATCGTAGGTACAGGTATCGAAGGACAGCTTATCCGCGACTCCCGCACTCAGATCATGGCTGAAGGCTCCGGTACGATCGAATATGTCGATGCTACTACTATCCGCATTCAGTATGACAGAAATGAAGACGAGGAATTCGTAGAATTCGAACCGGCTTTGAAGGAATATCGCATACCGAAATTCCGTCGTACGAACCAAGGTACGACCATCGATCTCCGTCCTATCTGCGTAGTAGGTCAGAAAGTGGAAAAAGGTGATATCCTTACTGAAGGATACTCCACTGAGAATGGTGAGTTGGCTCTTGGCCGCAACCTCAAAGTGGCATTCATGCCTTGGAAGGGTTACAACTATGAGGACGCCATCGTGCTCAACGAGCGTATGGTAAAAGAAGATATCCTGACTTCAGTCCATGTAGACGAATACACTCTTGAGGTGCGCGAGACAAAACGCGGTATGGAGGAGTTGACTTCAGATATTCCAAATGTCAGCGAAGATGCTACTAAAGACCTTGACGAGCGTGGTATCATCCGCGTGGGAGCCTACGTAGTGCCGGGCGACATCATGATCGGTAAGATTACACCTAAGGGTGAGAGTGACCCTACTCCGGAAGAGAAATTGCTCCGTGCCATCTTTGGCGACAAGGCAGGCGAAGTGAAGGATGCATCTCTCAAGGCGAGCCCATCGTTGAAGGGTGTGGTAATTGGTACCAACCTCTTCTCCAAGGCTGTCAAGACCAAGACTTCCCGCAAAGCTGCTGCAGAGCTTACTGAAGCTCTCGACAAGGAGTATAAGGAAAAGCTTGACGCTCTTACTCAGATAATGGTAGGCAAGATGCAGAAACTTCTCAATGGTCAGGTATCTGCCGGAGTGAAGGATTTCCTTGGTGACGAAATCATCCAGAAGGGTCAGAAATTCAATGGCGTAAACTGGGTAGACTTCAAGTATGAGACTGTCAACTTGAGCAATTGGACCGATGATGAGCGCATCAACGGTATGATCATGAAACTCGTGACCAACTACGTGCGCAAGTATAAAGAGATCGACAGCGAGCTTCGCCGTAAGAAATTTGACATTACCATTGGAGATGAGCTTCCTTCCGGAATCATGCAGATGGCTAAGGTCTATATTGCCAAGAAGCGTAAGATTGGTGTCGGTGACAAGATGGCAGGGCGCCACGGCAACAAGGGTATCGTATCTCGCGTGGTAAGACAGGAAGATATGCCGTTCCTCGAGGATGGTACCCCTGTAGATATCGTGCTTAACCCTCTTGGTGTGCCATCGCGTATGAACCTTGGACAGATTTTCGAGACCGTACTTGGATGGGCAGGACGAGAATTAGGAGAAAAGTTTGCTACCCCGATTTTCGACGGTGCAAGCTTGGATGACCTCAACGAATGGACCGACAAGGCAGGTCTTCCCCGCTATGGCAAGACTTACCTATATGACGGCGGCACAGGAGATCGTTTCGACCAGCCGGCTACAGTAGGCGTGATCTATATGCTTAAGCTTGGCCACATGGTAGAAGACAAGATGCATGCTCGTTCGATTGGTCCGTACTCTCTCATCACTCAACAGCCTCTCGGCGGTAAGGCTCAATTTGGTGGTCAGCGTTTTGGAGAGATGGAGGTTTGGGCGCTTGAAGCATTCGGTGCCAGCCATATTCTCCAGGAAATCTTGACAATCAAGAGCGACGACGTAAATGGCCGTAGCAAGGCTTACGAGGCTATCGTGAAGGGCGACCCAATGCCAAATCCCGGTATACCTGAATCTCTCAACGTGCTTCTCCATGAGTTGCGCGGACTCGGATTGAGTGTCACACTCGACTAAGAGTGTGAACCAACCATAACAATTAAAAATCCCCGCACCGATCAGTAATATACTGATTCGGTTGCGGGACAACATAGAAGGAAAACCTATGGCTTTCAAGAAAGATAATAAAATTAAAAGTAACTTTTCCAAAATCACGATTGGTCTGGCATCGCCGGAGAAGATCAAGGAAATGTCGAGTGGCGAGGTATTGAAGCCGGAGACCATCAATTATCGCACATATAAGCCCGAACGTGACGGACTTTTCTGCGAGAAGATTTTTGGTCCGGTGAAAGACTATGAGTGCCATTGCGGCAAATACAAGCGCATCCGCTATAAGGGAATCGTCTGCGACCGTTGCGGTGTAGAGGTGACAGAAAAGAAAGTGCGTCGTGAGCGTATGGGTCACATCGAACTTGTTGTCCCTGTAGCCCATATCTGGTATTTCCGTTCGCTTCCTAACAAGATAGGCTATCTTCTTGGTCTTCCGTCAAAGAAGCTTGATTCTGTGATCTACTATGAGCGCTACGTTGTGCTTCAGCCGGGAGCTGCTGCAAATATCATCACCGACACTCGCGATGGTGAGAAGATCAGTGGCAAGGATGCCGGCAAAGGATTAGCTCGACTCGACCTTCTCTCTGAAGAAGAGTACCTTGACATATTGGATCAACTCCCTGAAGGAAATCAGCTTCTTCCGGATGATGATCCCAACAAGTTCATCGCTAAGATGGGTGCCGAGGCTATCTATGAGTTGCTCCAGAACATTGACCTTGAAGCGCTTGCTGCCGATCTTCGCGACCGTGCCCACACAGAAGGCTCTCAGCAGCGTAAGACTGAGGCATTGAAGCGTCTGCAGGTGGTCAACTCTTTCCTTGCTTCAAAAGATGTCAATAAGCCGGAATGGATGATTCTGAAGGCTATCCCGGTGATTCCACCGGAGCTTCGTCCTCTCGTTCCTCTCGATGGCGGACGTTTCGCAACTTCTGACCTCAATGATCTATATCGTAGGGTTATCATACGCAATAATCGTCTGAAGCGTCTCATCGAGATCAAGGCTCCGGAAGTGATCCTCCGCAATGAGAAGCGTCTGCTTCAGGAGGCTGTCGATTCACTTCTCGACAACTCACGCAAGGCATCTGCAGTGAAGAGTGATGTTAACCGTCCTCTTAAGTCTCTGTCCGATTCTCTTAAAGGTAAGCAGGGTCGTTTCCGTCAGAACCTTCTCGGTAAGCGTGTCGACTATTCAGCTCGTTCGGTTATCGTCGTAGGTCCGGAATTGAAGATGCATGAGTGTGGTATTCCTAAGCTTATGGCTGCCGAACTTTACAAGCCTTTTGTAATCCGCAAGCTCATCGAGCGCGGAATAGTAAAGACCGTAAAGAGTGCAAAGAAGATTGTAGATCGTAAAGAGCCGGTAGTTTGGGATATCCTCGAACACGTGATGAAGGGCCATCCGGTGCTTCTTAACCGTGCTCCGACACTTCACCGTCTCGGTATCCAGGCTTTCCAGCCAAAGATGATCGAAGGCAAGGCTATCCAGTTGCATCCGCTTGCTTGTACGGCATTCAACGCCGACTTCGACGGCGACCAGATGGCTGTCCACTTGCCACTCGGCAATGAGGCTATCCTCGAGGCTCAGATGCTGATGCTTGGAGCCCATAACATCCTTAATCCGGCAAACGGTGCGCCTATCACTGTGCCTTCTCAGGACATGGTGCTCGGACTTTACTATATTACTAAGCTCCGTCCCGGCACAAAGGGAGAGGGTGCTAAGTTCTATGGTCCGGAAGAGGCAGAGATCGCATACAACGAGGGTCGTCTTGATCTTCACGCTCCGGTTTCTGTACTTGTAGATGATGTAGACGAAAATGGCAATCCTGTAAAGGTGCTCAAAGAAAATACTTCTGTAGGACGCGTGCTTTTCAACCAGTATGTGCCTAAGGAAATCGGATATGTCAACGAGATCATCTCAAAGAAATCACTTCGTAATATCATTACCAAAGTGATTAAGACTTGCGGTGTGACTCGCTCTGCTCAATTCCTTGACGATATCAAAAACCTTGGATATAAGATGGCATTCCGCGGTGGACTATCGTTCAACCTTGGAGACGTCATCATTCCAAAGGAAAAGGCAGAATATGTAGCGAAGGGCAATGAGCAGGTAGAAGAGATCCTGATGAACTATCAGATGGGTATGATTACCGGTAACGACCGTTACAATCAGGTGATCGATGTATGGACCAATGTCAACAAAAAACTTGCTGACACACTGATGAAGCAGATGGAGGAAGACCAACAAGGTTTCAATTCTGTCTATATGATGCTTGACTCAGGTGCCCGTGGTTCTAAAGACCAGATTCGTCAGCTTTCCGGTATGCGTGGTCTTATGGCTAAACCTCAGAAGGCAGGTGCAGAAGGTGGTCAGATCATCGAGAACCCGATTCTTGCTAACTTCAAGGAGGGTCTGAGTGTGCTCGAATACTTCATCTCCACTCACGGTGCTCGTAAGGGTCTTGCAGATACCGCGCTTAAGACTGCCGATGCAGGTTATCTGACACGTCGTCTCGTCGACGTTGCTCACGATGTGATCATCAACGAGGAAGATTGTGGCACTCTTCGTGGTCTTGTATGCACTGAGATTAAGAATAATGAGGAAGTTGTAGCTACACTTTCCGAGCGTATCCTTGGTCGTGTGTCTGTTCATGATGTCCGCGATCCACACGACGACTCTATCCTTGTGCATGCCGGAGAAGAAATCACAGAGGCTATTGCTGAGAAGATTGAAAACTCAGCTATCGAATCTGTTGAAATCCGTTCAGTGCTTACCTGCGAGTCTAAGAAGGGTGTGTGTGCCAAGTGCTATGGTCGCAACCTCTCCAACCACCGTATGGTGCAGAAAGGTGAGGCTGTCGGCGTAATAGCAGCGCAGTCAATCGGTGAGCCGGGTACTCAGCTGACACTCCGTACGTTCCACGTCGGTGGTGTTGCAGGTAACGTTTCTGCGGTTAAGGATGTCACAGCTCGCCATGACGGTCGCCTTGAATTTGAAGAACTCCGTACCATCAAGAATAAGGATGGTGTGGACATCGTAGTAGGCCGTATGGGTGAAATGCGTATCGTGGAGCCTAAGAGTGGTATCGTACTGACAAATGCCAACATTCCCTACGGATCACGCCTCTATTTCAAGGATGGCGATATGGTCAGCAAGGGTGATATGATCTGCGAATGGGACCCGTTCAACGCCGTTATCGTGGCTGAAGAGGGTGGTACTGTTCAGTTTGAGAACGTAGAGGAAGGTGTCACTTTCCGAGTTGAGAGCGACGAGGCTTCCGGTATGCGCGACAAGATCATGATCGAGTCGAAAGACCGTAATAAGGTGCCTGCAGCCCGTCTGATTGATGCTGATGGCGTAGAGATCCGTAGCTACTCACTTCCTGTGGGTGCCCACCTTATGATTGAGGATGGCGACACTCTCGAACCGGGTCAAGTGTTTGTGAAGATTCCTCGCGCAGCAGGCAATGCAGGTGATATCACCGGTGGTCTTCCTCGAGTTACTGAGCTTTTCGAAGCCCGCAACCCAAGCAACCCCGCTGTAGTAAGCGAAATCGACGGAGAAGTTAAGTTTGGAAAGATCAAGCGTGGTAATCGTGAGATTTCTGTGACTTCGAAGCTCGGTGAGACTAAGGAATATCTCGTGCCGCTTTCTAAGCAGATCCTTGTGCAGGAGAATGACTATGTGCGCGCCGGCACTCCGCTTTCTGATGGAGCTATCACTCCGAGTGATATCCTCAACATCAAAGGCCCGACAGCAGTTCAGGAATATATCGTGAATGAGGTTCAGGACGTATACCGTATGCAGGGTGTGAAGATCAACGACAAGCACTTCGAGGTAATCGTTCGCCAGATGATGCGCAAGGTGAATATCCTTGATCCGGGTGATACTCGTTTCCTTGAGCAGCAAGTTGTAGATAAGCGTGACTTTATGGAAGAGAACGACCAGATATGGGGTAAGAAGGTGATCACCGATGCCGGAGATTCTACCAATTATCGCAAGGGTCAGATCATCACCCAGCGTAAGCTTCGCGATGAGAACTCTTCATTGAAGCGCAAAGACCTTAAGGTTATGGAAGTTCGCGATGCTATGCCGGCTACTTCAGAGCAAGTGCTCCAAGGCATCACGCGTGCTGCCCTTCAGACTTCAAGCTTCATGAGTGCCGCTTCCTTCCAGGAAACTACTAAGGTGCTCAACGAGGCTGCCATCAATGGCAAGACCGACTATCTTGAGGGCATGAAGGAGAACGTAATCTGCGGTCACTTGATTCCTGCAGGTACGGGTCTGCGTGAATACAACCGTATTGTTGTAGCCAACAAAGACGAACTCGCAGCCATGAACATTACCGACGACTATGCATCGGTAGTGGATGTCGAGGCTGTAGAAGCTTGATAAGAATATCATAATATATAAAGGAGCGAATCTTTTGAGATTCGCTCCTTTGTTTTATCATGATTTATCATGATGCAACATGATGAATCATGATATATCATGAAAAGGCTACGCTAAAGGATTATTTTTCCATCTTGCGGAGGAAGCATTCAAGGGTGTTGACCATAAGGCAGGCGCGAGTCATAGGTCCGAGTCCTCCCGGTACCGGAGTGATGACAGATGCCACTTCTTTTACGGCATCGAAATCAACGTCTCCGCAGAGTTTGCCAGTCTCCGGATTTCTGTTGACACCTACATCCATTACGGCTGCTCCCGGTTTGACCATGTCTGCAGTGACGAATTTCGGTTTGCCTATAGCCACTACAAGGATGTCGGCTTCGCGTGTCACTTCCGGGAGATTTTTGGTACGGCTATGAGCCATTGTTACAGTGGCATTATGGTCGAGGAGAAGCTTGGAGGCGGGGAGACCTACTATATTGCTTCTGCCGATCACTACAGCTCTTTTCCCTTCTATTTCCACGCCCGCTTCCTTTAGCATCATGATGATGCCCTGCGGTGTGCAGGGGAGGAGACACGGCTGCTTTTGCCATAGAGCAGCTACATTGAGGGGATGAAAACCGTCTACGTCTTTTTCTTTTGCAATTGCCTCTATCACTTTTGCTTCGCTGATATGTTTCGGAAGAGGAAGCTGCACGAGAAGTCCATCTACGCTGTCGTCGGCATTCAGTTCCGCAATCTTAGCAAGGAGCTCGTCCTCAATGACTGTGTCCGGATATCTAAGAGTAGTATTCTTGAATCCTACTTCTCCGCAGTCGCGAGCTTTACCTGTGACGTATGACACACTGCCGGGATCTTCTCCTACGAGTATTACCACCAAGTGTGGCACTCTGCCATACTTAGCCTCGCATTCCTTAACTCTTTCAGCCACTCCTTGCTTCACTTTCTTTGCAAGAGCGGTTCCGCTTACTATTTCAGCCATATCTTCTATGCGTTGTGTTGTTATGATGTATCGAAGTCGTTTGAACAACTAAAATGCAAAATTAATGAAAAATTCCCTAATTCACAAATTCGACCGTTAAAGAAAGAGTCTGCGAACAGAAGTGGCTTTGGTGGTGTTTAAATAATATAATGTATTATTAATATTGAAACTATAAACTTTATGCTTGGATATATTTCTATTGGAGTGTTTATAGATGGCGGCTACTATGCCAAGGTCAATAGGGCACTTAAGAAATCAGAGAATTCTATCATTAGAGTGAAGTCGCTTTTTGACTTCATAACATTTCGTCTTGCCATGGAGGAAGACGTAGATCAATCAGATTGCCAGATTACGGAGGCGCACTATTTCCGCGGACGTTACCGCGTGAAAGAGGCTTACGATAAGAAACTTCTGTATAATGAAAGAAAGTTTGAAGACTCACTCATTGAGAATGACGTCGTGTTCCACTATAAGCATCTTCGCGAAGTGGAGAAAGATGGGGTAGTGCAAGTAGTCGAGAAGGGTGTCGACGTATGGTTTGCTCTTGAGGCTTACGAACTGGCAGCATTTCGAAAATTCGACTATGTAGTGCTTATCACCGGAGATGCCGACCATGAGATGCTCGTGCGCAAGCTAAAGGCTCTGAAGGTAAAGACAGTGCTTCTCACATGGAATCTCACAGATGTAGATGCCACTTCTCCTCTTCTTAAGGAAGAAGCAGGTCATCATTGGGAACTGTCGCATATCATGTATGATCATCCTGATCTTCACAATGAACTCCTCTATAAGCTAAAGGAGCCGGCAGGCAGTTTAGGCGTAGAATTCTAAATAAAATTTTTAGGGCTTCCCTTTGGGGAAGCCCTTCTCATATTCAGATTAGTAAAATTGAATTATTTCTATCTTATATATTGGGATTGCGGCGGAGATCTTTGTTCTCAAATTCGATTTTCTGTCAAATCGTAAAAGGTTAGCAAAAGATTGTTTCAGGCGTTTCAGGTATAATGTTTAGGTATTTGTATTATGGCCTCCGCCGCTTATATGGCCTTCACAGGTCAATCCCATTATTTCATGTATTAGGTTCGAATGTATTACGATATATTTTTTCAATCCATCCCTGTCGTAAGACTTTTCCTTAGAAATCTCTCTTGATTTCGGTTACAAAGTTAATACTTATTTTTCAACTTTCCAAATAACTTTTTTTCAATCAAATTAAGAAACAATTTCAAAAAGTTACAAAACTATTAAAATAAATCAAAATTTTGGCAAATTGATAATTAATTATGTGAATTGAATGATAT